>JBJOOQ010000007.1:0-30278 GCA_046051205.1 Actinomycetota bacterium | reverse complement strand
CATGAGTCGGATTGAGGAATGCGAGAACTTCGTTAACAAGATCTTCAGGTGCCGAAGCGCCAGCGGTAACTCCAACAACGCCATGTAGATTTCGTGGTAATTCGTCCACGCTGTTAATGCGATAAACGTGTTCGCATCCTTCGTCGTGTGCAAGTTTTTCGAGTGCTCGCGTGTTTGAAGAATTTGCCGAACCAATAACAATCACCGAGTCACATTGGGACGCAATTTGTAGCAATGCGCTTTGACGGTTGGTGGTTGCGAAACATAAATCACTTTTTCCGGGGGACCACACGGACGGATACTTGACTTTTACCGCTTCAGCGATGCCTGCCCAATCTCGATGCGACAGCGTTGTTTGTGCAAGTAATGCAACTGGCTCAGAGAAAGTTGGCAATGCTTCTACTTCTTCCAATGACTCAACACGAGAAATGGAATCTGGTGCAACGGCCATGGTCCCAACGGCTTCCTCATGACCTTCGTGACCTACATAAACAATTCGGAAACCTTTTCCAGCACGAACTCTGACTTCATGGTGCACCTTCGTGACCAATGGACACACTGAGTCGACTACATAACTGCCTCGTTGGCGGGCAAGTTCAACTACTTGCGGAGCTGAACCATGAGCCGAAAGCATGATCGGCATGCCGATAGGAACCTCAGAAACATCATCGACGAAAATGACTCCCAACTTCAGGAAGCGATCTACTACTGCGCGATTGTGCACGATCTCGTGATAGCAGTAGACGGGAGCAGGGAACGTACGCACCATCCAAGCAAGTGCTTTGATTGCCATTTCTACACCTGCACAAAACCCACGTGGGGCAGCGAGCAGGACGCGATCAACGCTGCTTACAGATTCAGGCAAATTGTGCATCTAGAAACACAATACTGCAGTGATTTTCATGCTTTGGAGTTCAGACCATTGTTTCATTGGCAACAGTAGAATGAACGGGTGACAACCGAACTGGAAAACGAAACTCCATCGGCTCTTCCGACGGTAGTCATTGTTGGAAGGCCCAATGTTGGCAAGAGCACTTTGTTCAACCGATTCATGGGTTCACAGGTTGCAATCGTCGAAGATCAGCCAGGAATCACCCGGGATCGCTTTGAGCGCGAAGTTGAGTGGACAGGTAAGAAGTTCAACTTGGTGGATACCGGTGGATGGATGCCTGGCGGTTCAGAGCTTGACGCCAAGGTAAGTCGTCAAGTTGAGGAAGCCGCAAAGACCGCAAGTTTGGTGCTGTTTGTCGTTGATACCGCTATCGGTGTCACCGACGATGACGAGCAAATCGGTTTGTGGCTGCGTCGCCTGAATTGCCCAGTCATTGTGGTCAGCAACAAGATCGATTCCGATAAGCGTGAAGCCGATCGCTGGGACTTCCTCAAACTTGGTTTCGGCGATCCTGTGCCTGTGTCCGCTCTACACGGACGCAAATCAGGCGACTTACTCGACATGATTTTAGAAATTGTTGATGCGCCAGATACCGAAGAAGAAGTCGTACTGCCACGTGGCGTTTCCGGAATTCCGCGCGTGTCAATTGTTGGTCGTCCAAACGTGGGTAAGAGCACATTGTTTAATCGCTTGGTTGGCGAGGACCGCTCCATTACGCACGACATGGCAGGAACCACCCGCGACGCAATCGACACGCAGGTAGACACGCCTGATGGTCCAATAGTTTTCGTCGACACTGCAGGAATGCGCCGTAAGAGCCAGGTTGATGAATCTGCCGAGTACTACTCATTCGTTCGCGCATTGCGCGCAGTTGACGAATCAGACGTTGCATTGCTTGTGATCGATGCACAAGAGGGAATTACAAACCAAGATCAGCGCCTTGCGGAACGTATCGATGCTGCGGGCTGTCCGGTCATCGTGGTATTGAACAAGTGGGAAACACTCGATGCGGATGGACGCGAACACATCGACACGGAAATGACTCGGAAGTTGTATTTTATCGGAGATGCTCCAGTGCTCAAGCTTTCAGCACTAACAGGCAAAGGCGTTCACCGTCTTCTTCCAATTTTGCAGGAGTGCATCGTTGATTATCACAAGCGTGTTCCTACGAAAGACGTAAACCGTGTCATTGCGGAAGCACAACAAAAGCAGCCAGCCGGTGCTGGCGCTCGCGTGCTGTATGCGCTGCAAGGCGCGAATGATCCTCCAACATTTACGTTGTTCGTGAACAGGGAATTGCCTCAGCATTATCTTCGTTACCTTGAACGATCGATTCGCGAAAAGTTTGAATTCGGTTCAACACCTATCAAGTTGCGTGTTCGCAAGCGATCGGACTGAAGTAGAACCTCATGCCGTGGTGTGAACCATGTTCGAAGTATTTGGCTCCTAGTGCGGTCTCACAGGACGGTCGTTGCCCGAACTGTTCAACTGAAATTGAAGTCGCTAATGCGCACGGCACAATCACTGCCAAGAATCTTGATCTGAAGAAACTCGCAGGTGTAGATGGCGAGGAAGACGTCCCGCTGCCGTGGCACTTCAAACTGTTGGTGGGTGGTCTTGTGTTGTATCTGTCTTGGCGTGTAATCGAACTGTTCCGTTAGGCTCGGCAAGATACGGGCTGTAGCGCAGCTTGGTTAGCGCGCTTGTCTGGGGGACAAGAGGTCGTGGGTTCAAATCCCGCCAGCCCGACTCTGCACACTCGTGCCACTTGGTCAGATACTGACGAGCATCAAAGCCGCAGCAGCCATCACGATTCCTACAGCTTGTGAACGATGGAGGCGTTCGTGATCAAACTTCATGGCAAGAGCAACGGTTGAAACCGGATACAAAGCCACGATCACGGAGACAAGCGACATCAAGCCCATGCTGGTTGCGGCAAGGTACAAACCGTTAGCCGAGGTGTCAAGAACACCGGCGAGAATGGCAAAGCCGATTGCTTTCTTTGGAACGTGGATTCGTTTCGTTTGTAGCAAAGCGATCAATGCAACAGTTGGCACGCTGACCAAACGTTGACCAAATAATGGCCACAGACCGTGTTCATGACTGGCATTGCCCATGCAAACAAAGATCATTCCAAAACCAAAACCAGCAGCTACTGCCATCCATATGGCACTCATTGAAGTGGGTAGGTCATGGCGATCAAGAACATCTCCAACGAGCGCAACAGCAATAACCGCTATTGCAATACCAAACCAGGCAAGCGATGACGGGCGTTCGCCCTGCAACACGCCAGCGAGTACAGGTACAGATAATCCAATGACTGCAGTGATTGGCGCGATAACCGTCATCGAGCCTTTTGACATGGCTTGGTAAAACGCAACCAACGCAATGGCACCGCCAAATCCGCCACCAGTGGTCCACATCCAACTTTCAGCGGGCATAACGGGAGTTTGGGCAAACAACAGAAAGAAGCCAATAAACACAAAAGCAACTGCCTGGCCGAGGAACGTAATTGAAGCGGCGTGGGCAAGACGTGCGCCACGGCTTCCTGAGTAGTCAGCTACTCCGTAAAAGGCAGCGGCACAGAGCGCCAAGATAACTGTCATATAGCGTGGTCCTGTGGTTGGCCTCGGAACATTGATCAATACTGCCACAGTGCTGATTGGCGGCATGGTTGGCATTGCAATGGGAGACAAGATCCCTGATCGGGTTCGAGTCATCGTCGTGCAAGTGATCGGTATGGTCACCATCGGTCTCGGCCTGAGCGATTTGTTGAAAACTCACAACATGGTGTTCCCGCTGCTTGGAATGGTATTTGGTGCGGTGATTGGTGAATTGCTGCGAATCGAAGATCGACTTGAGGGAATTGGTGAAGTGATTCGGAAGCGTTTCGCAAAGCGACAAGAACCAGGTCCATTCATTTCGGGTTTTGTTACAGCAACGCTGTTGTTCTGTATTGGACCACTCACCATTCTTGGTGCGATACAAGACGCGTCAGGCGAAACACCGCAGTTGTACATCATTAAAGGAACACTTGACGGTTTCATGAGCGTCATTTTCGGTGCAATTCATGGTGTTGGAGTGCTGTTCAGCGCTGTCAGCGTGTTCGTGGTGCAAGGAACGTTGACACTGTTCGGCACGCAACTTGATTCGCTTCTCAATGATCGAATGCGAATTGAATTGTTTGCGACAGGTGGCTTGGCAGTCATGGCAATCGGATTGAATCTGCTGGACATCAAAAAGATTCGTTTGGGTTCGCTGCTTCCTGGCTTGATTGTGACCCCCGTGTTAGTGCAGCTCTTCGCGGACAACACGGGTCTGCTGAGATAGCCAAACATGTGTGGAAGGTATGTGCGCAAGACAGGTGCGCAGGAAATTGCGCAAGCTTTTTCTGTAGTTGCAAGTAGTGAAGACCTGTCACTGAACTTCAACATTTCACCCACCAGTGACGTTTACGTTTTGCGAGGCATTGAGGGGCAAGTGCGACTTGATGTGATGTCGTGGGGCCTAGTGCCGGTGTGGGCAAAAAATGTGTCACGAGCTGCGAGTTTGATTAACGCCAGATCAGAATCGGTTGCCGAGAAACCTTCGTTTCGTAATCTCGTCAGTCGTCATCGCTGTGTGATGCCGATGAACGCATATTACGAATGGAAGCCGATGAAGAAATCGGGAAAGGCAATGAAGCAACCATTTGCATTCTTTCCCGGAAAAGATTCTGGATATGACCACGAATCTCATTTTGCCGTTGCCTCGTTGTGGTCGACGTGGCGTGATGCTGATGGGCGAGAACTCAACACCTGCGTAGCATTAACAACTGAAGCCAATCAGCGGGTGTCGCAGGTGCATAACAGAATGCCCGTGTTGCTCACACAGGACGGCATTACGCAGTGGCTTTCAGAAGATGTGGTCGCTCCACTACATCTTGCGCAAGGTATTCCCGATGAAGCCGTTTCGTATTACCCGGTATCAACCGAAGTGAATAATGCACGCAACCATGGTTCGCAATTACTCGAAGCGATAACACTCGACGCCGAGCCGGTGGCTGACGACAGACCCGAAACGCTGTTCTAGGAAATCGCTGCTGAAATAGTTGCAGCAACTGCAGCAAGGTCATCAAAGTCGACACTTGCTGCAGCGTTATCGAAAGAGACGTCAGCGATCGTTGTTGCGGGAATAACATGGAGATGGCAGTGAGGAACCTCGAAGCCAGCGATGATGAGTGCGACTCGCTCGCAATGCAGAGCCTGTTTTTGAGCGCTAGCAATTCGTTTGGCTACGGCAAAACAATGTTGAGAAATGTCATCGGGAAGGTCGGTCCATTGATCCACTTCAACGCGCGGAACCACCAGTAGGTGACCACGCGCAATCGGGTTGATAGTCATGAATGCGACGCACACCTCGTCGGTGTACACAAATGTTCCCGGCAATTCGCCTGCAATGATTCGCGTAAATACTGAAGCCATCGCGACAACAGTACAGCGAATGCTTGTATTGTCGCTGTGTGAACGACAATCAGACAAGCATGTGGTCGGGAATGCTGAGTATCCCGAATTTTATTACCATGGCTCGTCTGTTTGTCCTGCCTCTATTCCTGTATTTGCTGTTTGCCAAAGATGAGCGTGCGGGCGCCGCACTCTTGCTTGGCGTGCTTGGAATGACCGATTGGGTGGATGGCTGGTTTGCACGAAAGTTCAATCAGGTGTCAGCCTTTGGCTCAGTCTTTGATCCGACTGTCGACCGCGTGTTATTCGTGGTCAGTGCGATCAGTGTTCTCATCGACGGCGCGGTGCCCATGTGGTTGTGCATTGCCATTTTGGTGCGTGAGGTACTCGTCGGGGCGATGATGCTGGTGGCGACCATGATGGGAATGGAGCGCTTTCCGGTCAGCAATAACGGTAAGTGGTACACGTTTTTACTCATGATGGCAGTCCCGTTTCTGTTGTTAGCTGGAAGCACACATGTCACGGCCGATCTTGCGCTTGTGGTGGGTTGGGTGTGCGCAATTCCTGGTTTAGCGCTGTCGTATTACACGGCTGTGACCTACGTGCCTATCGTGCGATCGAATCTTCAGAAGGGGAGAGCCGCCAAAGGGCTACGGTAGGGGTATGTCGTACGTGTTTTGCAACAGTTGCGGTCATCGCAACCCTCCGCAATCAGGGTTCTGTTCAGCCTGCGGTTCGGTTCTGGATCAGCCGGAAGAGCGGACGATTGTTCTTGCAAAAGTTGATCCGCTGCAGGATGCACCGGGCGACGCCGACAATGTCTCACTGTCTAGTGCAGAGTTGCATTCGGGTAAGGGCCTGCTCGTCATTCGTTCTGGAGCGCAAAGTGGCAATCGCTATGTAGTGGATGGTTTGACAACAATTGGTCGTCACCCAGATAGCGCAATTTGTCTCGACGACGTCACTGTTTCACGTCGCCACGCTCAAGTTGCACTCGATAACGGTCGATACGTCGTACGAGATCTCGGATCACTGAACGGCACGTATGTCAATCAGATGCGAATTGACGAATTGGCACTTGAGCAAGGTGACGAGTTGCAGATTGGTAAATACCGCATGGTGTTCTTCAATGGATGAGAAGAACTACAAATCAATTGGCGAAGTTCTCGGTTTATTGCTTGATGAGTTTCCTGATGTCACCATTTCAAAGATTCGATTTCTCGAAAGTCAAGGATTGATCGAGCCAGAGAGAACCCCTTCGGGTTATCGCAAATTCAGCGATTCAGAAGTAGAGCGCCTTCGATTCATTTTGCGCGAACAGCGAGAAAACTATTTGCCGCTGAAAGTTATTCGCACGCGACTCGACAACGACACTAGCGATGGAATGATTCGTCCATATGACGACACTGACCCAACCGGCGTACGTGGCATTGTTCATCAAGGATCACATCCAGCGGCAGCGAAGAAATTGTCGACGGCTCCACTTGCGCCTCACAAGGTTCGTGCCATGCGTGACGACACATTGTCAATCGATCGCGGCGAGCTGTTGCTCGCTATCGATATGGACGAGAAACTGCTGAAGGAAGTAATCGCAGCGGGAATCGTGTCGCCGCGCAAAGTTGGAGAATTGGAAATGTTCTCGCCGCTTGATCGGGAAGTTTTGGAGATTGTCCGCAAGTTTTCAGAACTCGGTATTGATGTGCGCAACTTGAAGACGTTGAAGCGTCAAGCTGAAGCAGAAGTATCAATGTATGAAATGAAGGTTCAACCAATCTTCATGCGCAAGAACCCAACGTCGAAGGCACAGGCGGAAGAGATGCTTGATGACTTGATTGAGTTGGGCGAACAATTGAGGTCCACGCTTGTAGAAGTTGCCGCTCGGTCTTTCCGTGGCAATCGTCAGTCATAGGTAATAGGGTGATTGCGTCATGACGAAAAGACTTGCCGCCGAACTTGAAGGTATTCGAGTTGAAGTGCCGTCCAATATTCCCGTCATGCTGATTCGTGAAATTGATGATTCTCGACGGGTCATTCCCATTTACATTGGCGAAGCAGAAGCGTCATCCATATCGGTAGCTCTGAGTGGCGTTGTTCCAGATCGCCCACTGACACATGACCTGATGCTCAATACCATCTCGGAAATGGGTGGGGAAGTGGTGATGGTGGTGGTTACCGATGTGAAGGAACATACCTATTTCGCCAATATCCACATCGCGGTAGACGGTGCAGAGCGAATCATTTCGGCGCGTCCTTCTGATGCCATCGCGTTGGCTGTTCGCGCCGAAGTTCCCGTATTTGTTGAATCGGATCTGATGGACAAGGTCGGAAAGTCTTCAGTGACTGCCGAGGAATCCGATGAAGAAGAGATTCTTGACGACTTCCGAGAATTCATTAACTCAATCAATCCCGAGGATTTCCAGGGTTAGTCAAACCCTAAATGCGCCCGTAGCCTGTCCTGATGCATCAGGGATTTAGCGGCACCCAAGCAGCTGAAGTTGTTGGAATTTCATATCGCCAACTGGACTACTGGGCCCGAACCAATTTGGTTCGTCCATCTGGTTGTGACGCAACCGGAAGCGGTTCACGTCGCGTGTACAGCTATCGCGACCTCCTCGAGCTTCGAGTAATCAAGAGTCTGCTCGATGCCGGCATCAAGCTTGAGTCAGTGCGCGAAGTGTTCAACTATTTGCGCAGCCATGTTGACACCGAAATTGCAGCAGCACACATTGTGATTAGCGGTCAGTCGGTGGTGTTGTGTCAAGGAGACCAACTTGTCGACGTGATGCGCAACGGCCAAGGCGTGCTGAACGTGTTGCCGCTGTCTGGAGTGAAAGATCAAGTCGACTCGCAGATCGTGCGTATGGAAAAGGCGAGCACACCTGCTCCACGCGTAGTTACACAACTCGACATCGCGCTCTAAGCGCAGACGTTAACTTGCTTCAGGAGTTGATGGAGAAGTTGATTCTTTTGGCTTAGAAGTTTGTGGCATGAATGCCATCAGAGGTCCAAGACGCTTGCTGATCTCGGTAAGTGCACCGGAAACTTCTGCAAGTTTGTTCACCGCACCTAAAGCACCATTTACGTGTGGCATGACTTGGCGCATTGGGCCCTCAATGTCATCTAGCAAGCGATTGACGCGTGATGCAACTTGATTCATGTTGTCCATCGATTGCACAAATAGTTCCATTGCAGAGATAAGCGATTCGACTGTTCGCTTTGCCTGATCAACAGCTTTTGCACCAGAAGTAACTGGATTGAAATCAGAGAGCAGCGCAAAGAGATCGTTTACTTGTTGCTGGCCAAACGCTCCGGTGCTTTGGTTGTTCGACTCGTTGCTGCTCATGACATCACTCTAGGTTGCCGTAAGCGCCGACATCGCCGGACAGGCGAGTGCTCAACACCGTCTTGATGCTGGCATCAAGATCAACAATGAATGCATCCATGGTGTGGTGATGAACCGCGCTCACCGTGCAGTGCAGTGAATCGGGCGGAGTTTGACGATCGACATACCAACCACGTGTTCGCAACTCGTCCGCAACGGCAAATACGTTGAGCGCTGACGGATCAACAGCACCAAAACTAATGAGCGTGGAATCGGGATAGCCGCGGAGAACGAGATGTTCATGAGCAGTGATGTGATCGGCAAGCTGTTCAGTTGCTTTTCGAGCGTCATTGGTCAACTTTGTGTATCCATCATCTCCGAGATGGCACAGCACCGCCCAAGCGCTAGCGATTGCACCGCCTGACTTGGTGCCCAAAACACCAGAGGACGCATACATTCCGCCAAGCCAGTTGTCGGTAAAGAATCCTTGGTGCGATCGCAACTGCTTATTGCGGTACATCACAACAGATGCGCCTTTTGAGGTGTAGCCATACTTATGCAGGTCAACAGAAATGGAAGTCACGCCAGGAACACCCAAATTCCAGGGCTGAATTGCATGTCCAAGTTTCTCTAGGTAGGCGAGCGTTACACCTCCCATGCACGCATCCACATGGCAGTTCACGCCATGCTTCATAGCTAGGGCAGCAATGCTGGTGACGTCATCGATGACACCTTGCGGATATTGCGGGGCAGAGGCAACGAGCAAAATGGTGTTTCCATCGATTAACCGATCCATAGCTTCAATATCGGCGCGCCAGTCTGGACCAACCCCGGACCGTCGCGATTCAACGCCGAAGTAGTGGCATGCCTTCTCAAATGCAGCGTGAGCCGATGTTGGCAGAACGATGTTTGGGTTGGTCACGCCGTTGGTAGCCGCAAACTGGTCCCTGGCGGCTTTAACTACCATCAGGATGCTTTCAGTGCCTCCTGAGGTCATAAACCCGGCTGAGTCCTTGTCGGCACCAAGCCATGGGCTAACCATGGACAACACGTCGGATTGCATGGTTCTCAGACTCGGGAACGCATCGGTACTTAAGGCGTTTTCGCCGCTGAATCGACGGTACGCATCTTCGGCTACAGCAATTGCTTCGGCGCCTGCGTAGTACGCCAAACTAAACACGCGTCCATTGCGCCAGTCAACATCGTTTTTGCGCAACGACTCGAGATCATCAAAAACCTCCGGGGCAGGGATTCCCTTTATTGGCAGTGTTTTCATGATCAGTCCTAACTTTACATAACTATGATTATGGGCTAAACCCTGTATTCAACCAGGCTGGGAAACCCCAGTAATTGAGTCTGTCACAAGGGGTTTTGCAGCATCTAACAGCCACGTCAATGCTGCTTTAAAGTCGCGTGTTGTTGGATCAATTGATGGATCCAGATCTTGTTCCACGTCGTCAATTGCACACTTCAAGATGAAGATTTGATCGCGCAATGCATCGAGTTCGCTGCGTGTCACAACCAACTCATCTTCGCTGAGAGCCAGCTCAGAAGCTCGCTGACGGGCCACCCAGTCCCATTGCTTGCAGGCTTGTGTACAGAATCTGCGTGGACGTCCAGAACCCGTTTGCACCGGCAACGGCGTTCTGCACCAGACGCATTTGGCTATATCTGCAATTGGTCGCTCGGTGCGAGTGCTCCCTAGTTCGCCAGGTCGACCAACCCCTGGGGTCTGTGATTTAGTCATGACGAAAAGATAAGCCAAGACTTAATTCAATGTGTGGATGGCACCCCATACTGGATCTGTGACAAAACTGCCCACGCCGCCGAAGTCATCATTTGCTAGTGACAACGTTGCTGGCGCTCACCCACTGGTTCTCGAGGCAATAACGAAGGCAAATGCCGGTCACGTCCCTGCTTACGGTGCCGATCCAATTACGGTGCGCACTGAACAGGCATTCAAAGAATTGTTTGATCACGATGTAGTTACCCAGTTCGCTTATGGCGGTACCGGTGCCAATGTATTTGCACTCGCCAGCATGTTGCGTCCTGCCGATGCAATTGTGTGTGCTGTCCAATCGCATATCAATGTTGATGAAACTGGTGCGCCTGAACGCGCGTTGGGAACCAAACTCATCACCGTGCCAACAATTGATGCCAAACTTCGTCCGGAGGATTTGGAATCGGCAAAATCAATGTTTGGCAATCAACATGCTCCACAACCTGGAATTGTTGCGATCACGCAAGTGACTGAATTGGGTGCACTGTATTCGGTAGAAGAAATTCGCTCGTTGAGTGAAGCTGCTCACAGCATGGGCATGTTTATGTACCTCGATGGTGCGCGAATTGCTAACGCAACGGCCGCGCTCGGTGGAACACGTGAGGCTTTGCGTTCGTTCACACGTGACGCAGGCATTGATGCAATGACGTTTGGTTGCACAAAAGCCGGTGGAATATTTGGCGAAGCTGTGGTTTTTTTCAATCCAGAATTTGCGAAGCGTTCTCTGTACGTTCGCAAACAAGTAACACAACTTCACTCCAAAATGAGATTCATCTCTGCGCAGTACGAAGCGATGTTGCAAGACGATCTGTTCATCACCTTGGGTGGTCAAGCAAATAAATCCGCTCGTATGTTGTTTGAAAAAACTAAAGACATCGCATCGCTGCAACTCACATCAGCTCCTGCCGCGAACAGCATGTTCCCCATCATCGCTAAAGCGCCGCGCGCGCAGCTTCAGGAATGGGCTCATTTCTATGACTGGGATACATCTATTGATCAGGTTCGATGGATGACGGCCTGGGACGTAACCGAGCCAGAAATCGATGTCTTTGTTGCTGGTGTTCGCGCTCTCCTGGCCTAGTGGTTGGTATTTGGGTCTAATTGACTGATCGGTTAGTTATCGCCTAGAGTCACCACAGGGTCGGTCAACGTTGCGGGGGCATCATGGCATCACTTGAGTTCACATCAAAGCGCGTGCAAACCGATGATGAGTGGATGGACATTGCTGAATGTCGCGGACTCACGGAAGTGTTCTTCCCACCGATTGCAGAGCGTCCTCAAGCTCGTGAACGTCGTGAAGCAATGGCTCGAACGGTATGCATGCAGTGTGCAGTGCTCGATACATGTCGAACCTATGCGCGTGAGAATCATGAGTATGGTTTTTGGGGTGGAGAGTCTGAAGAGGAACGGCATGCAGCCGGTTATCGGCTCATCGCACCAATTGGCGTTCGCGCAGTTTCTCAGCGCTAGTTCACCCCTAAGCCGCGTCCGTGTAGGTGCTGTGTGACGACGTTTCCTTCGCGTGAACTTGCAGAGCAGCTGGTTGCCACTGCGTGGTCGGAGTATGACGCAACGAGAACCATTGATCATCTGGTCGAGGTCAGTGCGCACGTTTCCACTAATCGTGTGTTCCGCGTGGTGTTCACTGACTCATCGCACATCGTGGCAAAGATTTCCTCTTACGGCTCGTACTTTCTTTTTGCAGAAGATCACGATCGATTGTTTACCAGTGCACAACTGTTGCGCGGTACGCGTTGGGAAGGATTTCTTGCCGAAGTGTTACCGCGCAATGGTCATGCCTACACGTGGTACGACGGAAGGTACTGGGTTGCCTTTTACACCGATGTGGAACGTGCGATGCAATTGCCGCCGATATTGAATGACGACCAAATTGAAAACTTGGCGCGAGAAATTGCCGCGTTTCATCGTGAGTGTTCGCAAATCGCTGGCAGCCTGCCCCCAACCTCTAACTCGGTGAAAGGTGATGCGATTCATCTTCTTGATCAGCTCTCTCATGAGTTCGCTGCAGAACACTTTGGATTGCGTCATGACGATATAGAAGTCGCCAAACGCTCAACGCACGAGTTTCTACTTCACCTAGAGCACATCCGCTTTGACGAATGGGACAAAATTCCTGTTCTTGTCGATTGGAACCTCGGCAACTTCTCCGTCAAACATCAGTCGTCTCAGTTTCAGCTTTTCAGCCGATGGGACTACGACTGGTTTCGCATAGATACACGAATGTTGGATTTCTATTTTTTCTCTCGTGTGTCATCCGAAACTGGTGACCGAACATCGTTTACCTACTCCCCGCACACGTTGCTGGAACCGCGCTTCTTGAAATTTCTGCGTCAGTACCACGAAGTGTTTCCGCTCTCGAAGCGAGAGTTGTTGTTCCTGCCATGGGCGTACCGATTCTTCATTCTGAATTACGTCATTCGCGAAGGCGCAAAGTTCTTCCGAGAAGACATCAGCGTGAAGTTCCGCAAGGATGCAACGCGCATCTATTTGCCAATGCTCAACGACTTTGATGCTTCTCCGTTGCTATCCGTGTTGGACTAGCGACTAGTCGGAAATTTTGCGCATTGACTTCTTGAACCACTTGCCTTTTTCGACATACACCTTTGCGCCAAATTCGATATCTGACGAGCGCGCACGGCCTTCTTTGATGATGGCTGGGGCTCCAACAGCAAGAGCTCCTGGCGGCACGATTTGATCGTTCAGCACCACTGCGTTCGCAGCAACGATTGCCCCCGTACCAACTCGCACGCGATGCAAAACGACCGCGCCTGAGGACACCTGTGCGCCATTTTCAATGATGCAGCACTCAAGGTGCACGATGTGGCCAATCACACAATCATCACCAACAATGGTTGGATCTTGTGGCGTGGTGTGGATGACGGTGTTGTCCTGAATACTGGTTCGTGCACCGATCTTGATGTAGCCGTCATCGCCGCGGAGTACGGCGCCCGGCCAAATCGTTGATTCGGCTCCAATTTCGACTGATCCAATAATCACCGCATCAGGATGAACGAATGCAGTTTCATGAATGTTTGGAACTTGGTCTCCAAGTGCATAAATCGCCATTCGCCTACCGTAGTGCGCACGAATATGGCGCGCGTATTGGGGAAACTCACTTTTCGCAGGTACCGTAGAGCCCCATGTCTAAGCGCATTGATATCGAATTGACCAGTAACCGTGGAGATGGAACGTGGACGTGGCGTGCAGCTGGCGCCAAGACCCCTAAGGGAACACTCAACGGTTCGATTCTTGATGCCGGCGCAAAGACTGGCGACACCATAAAAGTTGAAGCCGAATTTGATCTTGATGGCGTAGAAATTCTTTCGTTGGTAAAGACAAAAGAAAAAGCAATTCGCGGAAACCTTTTGCAAATCCTTGGTTCAGAAAAAGAGTTTCAACCTGTAACACAAAAGCTTGCAGACAAGAGCAAAGACCGTAAGCCGAAGCGCGATGGTGATCGTAAGCCACGTCGCGATGGTGATAAGCGACCACCGCGCGAAGGTGCTGAAGGCGAAAAGTCTGGCGACCGTCGTCCGCGTCGTCCATCATTCACTGCCCCACCAGAATTGCCGAAGCGTCCCGCCGCTAAGCGTTTGAAGCCAAAGCGTGTGCATCGTGCTGCAGTTCTCGACACACTTCCAGTTGAACAACGCGGAGTTGCAGAACGCGCACTCACCGGAGGAATCAAGGCTGTTCGCGATGCAGTGAAGGAACAGAACGAGCAATTGAAGAAAGAAGGCAAGCCACTCGTGCCTGCCGACGGCCTCATTTCAATGGCACAAGAGTTGCTTCCTAAGTTGCGTGTCGCAGAATGGCTCGACAAAGCAGAAGCTGCTAAAGCAGATATCGAATTGCTCGACTTGCGCGACCTTCGTCAAGTTGTTGTTGGCGCAGACGACCCAATGGTCGTTCGCGACGAAACCACGCGCTCACTCGCAGCCGAATTGAAAGCCGCGTTGAAGACGCGTCAAGAGTTTGAACAAACTCGCTGGCTCGAAGACATCAAGTCGGCACTTGCCGTTTCGCGTGTCATTCGTGCATTGAAGATTTCGAGCGAGCCACCAAAGGCTGGTCAGCCGTTCCCTGCAGATCTCGGTGCGCAGTTGGCAACAGCAGCTTCCGCATCATTGGCTTCAGAAACCGCTCCCGACCGCTTCAGTGCGGTGCTTGAAGCGATCGCATTCTCTCCAGTACGTGGTCAGGTGAAACTCGCTGCAGCTCCACCAACCACTAACGAAGCAATGTTGTCCACGGTGAAGCGTGTTGCTCCACTCGTTCCGCAGATTGCTTCAGTGTTCGGAATCACGGTTACACCTGGCGCAAATAGCCCTCGCCCACTGCGTCCAACGCGTCCAGTGCGTCCAAAAGGTAAGCCTGCACCTGCAAAGGGTCCACAGGCAACGACGGCGCCTGCAGCTCCTGTAAATCCAGAAGCGCCTGCAGCAACAGAGGCACCTTCAACTTCCGAATAGGACACTTACTGACATAGTCTTGACCTATGTCTGATGTCGTAACTTTTGAAAAGCAAGGTCAAATCGGTTTCATCACGCTGAACCGTCCCGAAGCTCGTAATGCAGTCAATGGCGCTGTTGCACAGGCGTTTGAAACAGCGCTCGATCAACTAGAAAATGATCCTGAAGTTTGGGTAGGAATCCTGCGCGCAAATACAGAAGGCCAAGAACGCCCAGTGTTTTGCGCTGGAGCAGACCTGAAGGCTCTCAACTCTGGAGAGAACAATCTGTTCACCGAACGTGGTGGCTTTGCTGGTTTTGTTTACCGCGATCGCAAGAAGCCAATCATCGTTGCTGTTGACGGTTTGGCAACTGCTGGTGGATGCGAAATCGTGCTTGCTGCAGACATGGTGATTGCAACCACTCGATCAGCATTTGGTCTTGCTGAAGTAAAGCGCAATCTCATTGCAGGTGCTGGTGGTTTGTTCCGTCTTCCTCGCGCCATCGGTCAGAACGTGGCAATGGAAGTAATCCTTACTGGCGATCCTCTTTCGGCACAGCGTGCTTATGAGTTGGGCTTGGTGAATAAATTGGTTGAGCCTGGCAAAGCAGTTGAGGCGGCAATTGAACTTGCAAACAAGATCGCATTGTCTGCACCGCTTGCTGTTTGGGCTTCACGAAAAATTGTGCTGGCATCGGCGTATGAGTCAGATGCAAAACTCATCGAAATGACGAACGCAGAGTTCGGTGCAGTGTTGAAGTCTGAAGACACTAAAGAAGGCCTCACAGCATTTATTGAAAAGCGACCACCTCAGTGGAAGGGTCGCTAGAGATCGATTGAAGCAATAAGCAGTCGGGCCTTCATGCCCGCACGCTCAAACAAGTTCTTAGTCAGTCGATCCCCTGGCAATGCATATGCGTCAATTCGTGTGCAACCGCTCGCCTTTGCATGAATTCGCAATTCGTCAATCAACGTTGCACCAGCGCCCAACTCTCGAGCCGCTTCGCTGATATAAACCCGTCGGACCATGGCAACTGAATCTGAAATCTCCATGTCGGCGAAACCACACAGATCGCCAGACGATTCAACAACTAAAACTATGCGGCCAGTGTTACCTAGAACCTTGTCAAAATCGTTTCCTATGAACGGAGCTTCTGCCAATAGTTGAGCACTCCCGCGAAAACGCTGCGATTCCCGAACACACTGCTGCTCTAAAGCCGAAACTGCGGAACCATCAAGCGATTGTGCCTTGCGAACGGCGAACAGATTGGCGTTCACTGAACAGTGATTCTTGATTGCGCTGCAGCAATGACTACAGCCCGATTGCGGTGGGTGCATTCATAGTCATGAATATCGCGCGCTTCGACTTCACTGACTGATTGGAGAAGGTCGACAATTTGTGTGCCAGTGAGCAAGTCGTAACCATCGCACGGTTCCGTCGCACGTGTTATAGGAGTAACAGGAGCAACAGGCACTTGTACGACGGAATCCTTATCCTCTGGACGAACGCGCGGAACGGATTCTGGGTACACCGAATCGCGCACCCTCGATACGACTCCCCAAATGATTCCCGGAAGTTTCTGAGCGCCAATCTTCACCGTGAACTCACCAATGAAACGTGCGTTGCGCACGTCCTGTTTGATGCGTTCTGTTATTTGAAAAGAGGGCATGCATCGTCCTCTACAGGACAACCAGGTGCGCTATTGCGAACCAGAAGGAAACACTGAGTGCACTGACTTTCATCCGGTCGACGTGGCTGCAAGCGCTCCATGCCATCGGTCTTATCGTCTACAACAACATCTTCTTCATCTTCTTCAGGTGGAGAATCGTCTGCAGCTGTGAGCTTCTCGCGAAGAATGGCGTCAAGGTCGGCCTCAACATCGTCTTCAGTGCGCAAGTCGTCGTCGTCATCGTCATCATCTGCGACCTTCTTGGATACCGACTCGACGGGAATCTCATCTGGGTCGTCAACTATGTCGGCGCCTTCTTCAACGGCGAAACCATCTTCTTCAAGACCGTCAATTTCCAATGCGTCTACATCGAGTTCGTCACCGTCTAACTCGGGGGCAGAAAGAATCTCGCTATCTAGATCATCTGGACCGATGACATCATCGTCTGACATTAATTATTCCTTTCAACTGCGAACGGCGAGAGAGTACTCCATAAAGGGGCCAAGTATGCGAATTTCGCTGAATTGACCTAAATCACGAATTACGGCGATTCTCGGCCTTTCGCTCTGAGTCAAGACGTTCGAGTGCTGGTGCCTCAAAGGTCATATGGGTCATGGCGTCAGCAACGGCTCTGTGGCCAGCCTTTTCAGCGATCAATCGGTGCATTTCAATTACGACGCGTCGATATGCGGGGTGTCCCTGCGGCGCTGATCGCAGCTCAAGCAGGTGAATCGCCTCGCGGGCGTTGAACTGCATGCTGTAGCGCAGGCGGTACGCCATGGAGATCGCATAGGCGGCTTGTTCTGGGTAATCCGGGCGCAGTGCCTCATACAGCGTCGCTGAACGGGTCATGGACTCTTCAAACTCATCTGCGACTCCCGCTTCGGCAACGAGTTCAGGCATCACATATCCATGATCTGGAGACAATCTCTGCCATTCAATGGTGAGCAGACGATGTCGCTGTAAATCTCTGAATGCGCCGTAATCGCCTAGAACGTCAAAGCGGTAATCAATTCTTTCGAATGCACGACCTGGTTTGTGGCGACGATTCTCTCGGTTACCAACGTATGCGGCGATGAGGCGAACCTTTTCGTCATGACTTAATTGAGAGACACGATTGAGCAACTGCGACTCGGGCAGATGCGAATGCGCGTAACAAATCGCAGCAAGCAATTTGTTTTCGCCATCCGGATCAAAGTCCACCAATTCAACTTCATTGACAGGGTCTGGCTCAAGAGCGCCGAACATATCGTCTACTAAGAATGCGGTTTGATCGGAATTGGTAGCAAGGTAGCTACTCCACTTCCCTCCGCGTTCTGGCAAATCAACACGGCGCAAGAAGCTCGGAATCACTTTGCGCAACTCGGTAAGCATCATGTCGGCATATTGGCGAGACTCTGGAAGTGGATGCGCACGCATGCGCAACAACATCGATTCGTAAGCCTGACCGGTGCCAAAGATACCAACATTCGACAAAGCGCTAGCTGGCAAAATCCCGCGCACAGCATCGAGGCCTTTGGCCCGAGTTGCCTGACGATACACAAAGTCTGAGTCATTTATTCCGCGTGGAATCGATTTGCGCACATGCTCAGTAACTGTCTGGACCAGCGAGCTGTAGCTATCAAACATCCGATCCATGTCGCCGACATACCGAGTTCCGTAAGGGCCAATCAAAATCTCTGGATCTCGGTAGTAGCGGTATCTGCCACCTAAGCGAGCGTCGTAATTGATGTACCTCGTGCTTTGCTCGAGATAACTCATCAACCTTCCCCACTCAAGGATCTTCGTCAAAATATTGGAAGCCTGTTCGCAGGCCAGGTGCACACCACCAAGCTGAGCTACAGAGTCATCGCCATACTCGACAAACACCTTTTCATACAGAGCCTCTGCTTTGTCGATGCCAATCGTGGCGTCAACACCAATGTCGCCCGTTAGGTCGAGGTCATTAACAAACTCATCGAGAAACAAACGCCGCAAACTCTTAGGGCTGCGGCTGTAACGCGCGAACAAAGCACCTTTGACCACTTCGGGCAAGTTGACAAGCGCAAAAACTGGGAGGTCTAGGTTGGTGAAATACCTCTTGAGTATTTCCGCCTCATCATCTTGGAAAACCTCAGGAATGTAGACCGTCACGAGGGGCAATCTTAGAAGTCCTGCTCCCAGTTATCGGGTATGCCTGTTAGGCGTACACCTGAGCGCAATCGCTTTGCACCCTGCAGGAAACATTGGTCACCATGCCCACAAACTGGCCGTCGATAACAAGACGTTGAGGGCTCCCCTTCCAATGGAAGAACTCCCCCTGGCTGTAGGACAAAAGCGGATGCGGGAGGTGTGACCCAACCTTGGCCTTCTGCCACATCATTCTTCGCTGGTTCCAACGCATGGCTCCTGACACCTCAAAAATGTCAAGTTTCCCGTCATTGAGATGCGCACGTGGTGCAACTTCATGCTTCCGCCAATATCCGCTGTTTGTAACAACCGAGATTGCTCCACGGAAGAATCTTCGCGCGATGCTCATTGATGCAATACAAACGTCGGTGTGTTCTAGGCCCGCAGCGTCTGTGTAGGAAACCACAATGGCATCAATAACAACACGAAGGCATTCCGCATTGCGGGGACGATCGAGAACACCGAGTACTCGGGGAATATCACCAGACTTCATAAAGATGGATTGTTCATGAATCTGCGTGGCAGATTGATCCCGCAAAAACATGCCTAGTTCCCGATCTGAAGACATGTTCATTGGTCGTTCAGGTACAGGCGCGGTAGAGCCCCATGGTGATCCGGGAGAAATCGGCATTGCTACATCTTTCCGATTTGACTTGATGCGGCGATCACACCGGTAAACAGTGACTTGGCAGCCTCCGCGCTTGTGGAAGTTGAAACCGATTGATCATCAAGTGTGGTGAACTGTCGAAGGATATCGATGAGCTGCTTCATGGTGCGAACAAAATCGCCAGCAGTCACATCATCTTCGTCCAAAATGTCGAACAGCGATGTGCCGTGTGACCAGTCGAATGCAGTTGCCATGAATCCTGGGTCTGGAGCGCGATGAGGAAGCAACCCAGCGCGGATCTCGCTTGAGGTGATTCGTCTGCTGATGCTTTCAATGTCAGCCCATCGTTTCTTTAGTTCAGCATTCGGAAAATGGGGCTTTGCACTTTCATCACGTCGACGATCTTCGTAAACGAACACAGATGCGAGACTTGCGAGCTCGTGGGAAGTCAATCCAGAGAACACTCCAGACGAGAGGCATTCTGCAATTAACAGGTCTGATTCGTGAAAAATCCGTCCAAGCATCACGCCTTTAGATGTGAGCGACCAGTCATCTACGTATCCCCACTCTTCTAACAGCAACGTAAGGTCGTCAAACTTCTTACTCACAGACTGAGCAGAGTTCGAGACTCGCTTTTCGAGTTGATTGAGCTCTTTGGAAATTCGGTCTGCAGATTCTGCTGCATTCAACTTGAACTTCGCATCCGGATCGCGCAGGAAGGGATGATCAGGATTGCTTCGCGCATCCCTTTTGCCGCTTCGCGAAAGCACTCGATCGTTAATCTTGAACTTTGCAAGTTTCTGTGAAGTCTCTTTAAGGAAACGCGAGTTTGTTGGCTGAAATGGGATCGGCAAGTCAATATGGCCGATTGTGTAAATGATCTCCGTGACATCCCGTGAAGTGACCGCCCGTACTCCTCGGTTGATCGACAGCAAGGAAAGTTTGCCTCCTGTGCCACGGCTGGCAGTGGAGATCACGACAAGCCGGTCGCTCCCCTTTGCTTCCCCAATGAGGACAACATCTCCTGGACGTAGCCGTGAAAACTGTGCTTCCACATCAGGCGCGATCCTGTTCTTTTGGCTCCCCTTGCGATAACTCTCGATGTCGCCATAATCGCTGATCGATTGCTCCCGCAATCGTTGCTCCTCTTTCCCGCGACGGGCGATGCGAGCTTGAATTTCTACGATTTCGCGACCCGATTGAAACTGCGCAAAAGACAAGTTCAGCAAGTGTCGTGCCTGAACCCGACTTGTTGTTCGTATCAGATTGGCAGCCATGTTGTACGTGGGGCGAAATGCAGAGTTCAGTACGAATGAACGACTGGACACTAGGGCGGCTACTTGTTCGAAGGTGACGAAAGGATTCCATAACGTCAGGGCATGGCCGACCGTATCTAAACCTCGCCTACCCGCTCGACCCGTGAGTTGCGAGAAGTCAGATGGTTTGAGAATCTGGTGTGTCTCACCGTTGTACTTCGTGATCTTGTCGAGCACCACAGCTCGCGCAGGCATATTGATACCCACTGCAAGAGTCTCTGTAGCGAATACCACCTTCACCAAACCTTGTGCGAAACACTCCTCTACCGCTTCTTTGAAGCTTGGAACGAGACCAGCATGGTGCACTCCGATGCCAGCCTCTAGTTGGCGTAGGAATCGCGTGTAGTTCAGTGCTGCTAGATCGTCATCGGTAAACGCCTCGACGTGGCTCTCCAGAATGCTGGCGATTATCTCGCGTTCCTGTTTGTTGGTGAATGAAATACCTAACTTCAAACAAGAGTGGGCTGCCTCGTCGCATTGATTTCTGCTGAAGATGAAATAGATCGCCGGAAGCAAATCGTCTTCCTGTAGTTGCATCAGTACATCTGGGCGATTCGGAGTGAAAAACCGGCTTGGAGGGCCAGATTGTCTGCCTCGAGAACCGTATGGATGTTGTTTCTTCGAGCGTGGCGCTGACATCGCCTCAATCTTGGAAACTTGTTCGTTGGGCTTCCCACCAACGATCGTGTCAAAGACACGCAACTGATTCGTCGTCTTGTCTCCGACAACGTAATGGTTGGTCAGCTCTACAGGACGCTTGCTTTCAACAATGGGTTTCGTTGGTCCGCGCACAGTAGTTAACCACTCACACAATTCATCGGCGTTACTGACCGTTGCTGATAGACAAACCAGCTGAACCGTTGGGTCGAGGTGGATAATCACTTCTTCCCATACTGGACCCCGATACGCATCCTGAAGGAAGTGAACTTCATCTAAAACAACAACCCCAAGATTGTCGACATTTGAAGATCGTGCATAAATCATGTTGCGCAAAACCTCTGTGGTCATTACAACAATCGGAGCTTGAGCATTAATGCTGTTGTCCCCTGTTAGCAATCCAACTTCGTTAGCTCCGTACAGCTTTACCAGTTCATGAAACTTCTGATTCGACAGAGCCTTGATGGGCGCTGTGTAAAAAGCTCGCTTGCCATGCTTTCGCGCCAAGCCAATTGCATATTCAGCAACGACCGTTTTGCCAGAACCAGTTGGTGCTGCCACAAGCACGCTTTCGCCGGCGTCTATGCAGTCGAATGCCTGTATTTGAAAAGTGTCAAGTTCGAATGTGTATGCATTCGTAAGCGATTTGCGATGAGGAGATGTCACAGCGAACTATTCGCCATCGGGTGAACGCTTCTTCTTTCGCCGTTGGGCTATGAATCCTATGAGAACAGCTAAGAGGAACAGGAGCGTCATGGGGATGGCAAGGGCCATCATCGAGATGGGGTCACCGCTGGGTGTAACAACTGCAGCAATCAAAAACGTACCCATAAATGAATAGCGCCATTGTTTGATCAAGGTTTGCGGTGTAACTACACCTACTAGCTGTAAAAAGACAACAAGCACTGGTACGAGGAAGCCCGCACCGAACGCGAGCACCATCATGGCAACCAGGCTTATGTATTTTGAAATTTGATAGGTCTGTTCAACGCCTGCACCAGACCACGCGATGAGAAATTCAAGTGCCTTATCGAGTGTCCAATATGCAAGCCAAGCGCCAGTAAGAAACAGAATTACTGAAGTGACAATAAACGGAATTGAGTATTTCTTTTCCTGCTTATTCAGAGCAGGAACAATGAACTTCCACAACTGCCACATGATGACAGGAAGAGCAATGATCAAACCGCCGTAACCCGCGATGCGCATACGTGCGGACAAGCCTTCGATGGGACCCAAAGTGAACAACGTTCCATCGCAATTAAAGTCGGGACGCGTTGAACAAATGTTGCGATACGGCTGGGTAAGGAAGCGAAGGAACTGATCGTAGAAAACCAAAATCACAATCGATCCTGTGGCGACAGCAAGCATCATTCGCACGAGTCGCATGCGCAACTCGGCCAGGTGACCAAATATGGTCATGCCGCCTGCAGGGCTAGACGACTGATCTCGACGCAGGCTGACCATTACTTGTCTGCCTCTGGTTCTGGTTCAGGGAGTCCTATTTCAAATGGCACAAACTTTGGTTCAACTTCAGCCTCTGGCTCTTCAGTCGGAAGATTTGGTGCATCATGGTCAAACTTGGTGGCATCTCGGAGCGTGCTGTTTACCTGTTGGCTGGCGGAATCGAACATGGTCTTATATCCCTGTGCGGTTTCCTTGAGTTCACCGATGGTGTCGCCGAACGCACCTTTGAACTCTGATTGCGCATCGGTGGTGATCCGCTTGAACTCGCCGTACAGCTTTCCGGCTTTCCGAATGACACCAGGAAGTTTTTCAGGTCCCAAAATCACCAGACCCAAGATCATCAGGAAGAAGATCTCACTTCCAGAGAAATTAAACACCTCACCAGTCTAAACCTTGATCCATCTGACAGTGCGTAGCATGGCGATGTGCAAGAGCGCATTTCGCCCCTAATTGATAGGCAAATCACCTTCGCCCACCGTGGGGCAAGGGCCCATCTTCAAGAAAACACCATCGACGCATTCGATCTTGCAATTCGGTTGGGAGCAACTGGTCTCGAATCCGACACATGGATTAGTAGAGATGGAATTGCCGTGCTGGATCACGACGGCGTGGTGAAAGGAAGAATCCGCAACAAGCCGATAAGCAGTTACAAGCGCAGTGAGCTGCCTGAGTGGATTCCGTCGCTAGAAGATTTGTATCGCCGCTGTGGCTCTAGTTTGCACCTCAGTTTGGATATCAAAGACATCAACAGTATGAGTGCGGTTGTGCACACGATGACCGAATTGGGTACTCCTGAGAGGACTTGGTTGTGTCATCCCGACTTGACGTTCTTAGAGCAATGGGTTGGACGTGTTGCGGGTGCGAATCTGGTGCACTCCACGCGACTCAAGGCAATGTTGAAGGGTCCAGAACGACACGCCGCAACTCTGCGTGATCTCGGAATTTCAACTGTCAATATGCCATTCCCTGATTGGAATGGTGGACTTGTCGCGCTATTCCATCGCTTCAATATCTTGTGCTTTGGTTGGAACCTTCAGTATCCCGAAGTGCTTACAACAGGACTGCGCATGGGATTGGACGGAATTTTCAGTGATTGGCCAGATAGAGCATCTGACGCAATAAGCAAACTCAACGGCTGATTAGAGCCAGTGGAAAGAACCGAGCGGCCAAATAATCACAAATGCTCGCCCGACAACAAGGTCTTCCTCAATCGTTCCAAACATCCTGCTGTCAAATGATTGCGGGCGGTTGTCGCCCATGACAAAAAGGTGACCAGGCTCGACGATGGTTGAAGCCATTTCTGGAACGCGACATCGATCTTCAAGATTTGCCTGAGCAAGGTCGTAATCATTGAGGTACGGCTCGTCAACTTGATTGCCATTAACGGAAACAACGCAATCTGCAATCGACACAGAGTCGCCAGCTACACCGATTACACGCTTAATGAGATCATCATGTTGTACCTCGACCCCATCGGTTGTCACCCGATCGAAGACCACCACATCGCCGCGATGGATGTCGTGCAAGCGGTAAGAAAGCTTGTTTACGAGCACACGATTGTTTTGGAACATCGTAGATTCCATGCTCGGTCCACTGATATAAAACTGCTGCAACACAAAGCCGCGGACAACGAAGGCAATGAGCAACGCAACGCCAATAACGGTGATCCATTCCCGGATTGCATCCATTCCAGGCTTTGAGTTGGATTCAACTACGTCTGACATGAGCCACCAACCTAGCAAGCCAGACGGAAGTTACAGCGTGTCAATAAGACGTTGCACCCTGTCGTCTACAGATTGAAATGGATCCTTGCAGACCACTGTTTTTGGAGTCTCATCGTTCAGCTTCAAATGCACCCAATCAACCGTAAAGTCGCGCTTGCTGATTTTTGCCTGTCGAATGAAATCGCCGCGCAGTTTTGCCCGAGTCGTTTGAGGTGGATGACTCTTTGCGTTCTCAATATCGCTTTGCGAGCAAATGCTGTCAACTAACCCCTGCTGCTGCAGATTGTAAAACACACCTCTGTCCCGTTTGATGTCGTGATATTGAATATCAACCATTTGGGCTTTGGCGTCATCCAATGGAAGTTGATGGCGTGATCTGAAACGTTCGATGAGGTGGTACTTAATGACCCAGTCAACTTCCCTATTGAGCTTCAAAGGATCATCGGCGATGGTAGTGATGCAGTGTTTCCACATTTCGAGCGCGCGCTGTTCCTCGTTATTGAAACCGCGAGTTTCCGAGAACGCGATGGCCTTCTGCAGCAGTTCTTGTTGAATTTCGAGAGCAGACCATTCTTTGCCGTTTGCCAACTTCACCTTCTTGCGACACGAGATGTCGTGGCTGATATCCCTAATCGCACGCGCAGGATTATCCAGAGTCAAATCTCTGAGGTGCATATCGCTGTCTTCAAGCATCCTCAAAACGCACATCGCAGATCCGATCTTCACGAACGTTGTGTACTCGCTCATATTTGAATCACCAACAATCACATGCAATCGACGGTAGAGATCCGAATCGGCATGCGGTTCATCTCGAGTGTTGATGATTGGCCTGCTCCGTGTTGTTGCAGAACTCACACCATCCCAAATGTGTTCTGCACGCTGAGCGATTGAAAAGATCGGCCCACGCGCGGTCTGCAGAATGTGTCCAGCACCACAAAAGATCTGTCTTGAAATAAGAAATGGGATGAACTGTGCGTTGTAATCAACAAGATCGCTGCTTCGAAGCGTGAGGTAATTCTCATGACAGCCGTAACTATTTCCGGCAAAATCAAGATTGTTCTTAAACAGGTAGACCGTGCCACGGATTCCTTCTTCGCGAAGACGATCCTCAGCTCCAAACTGCAGATCTTGCATGATCAGTTCGCCTGCTTTGTCGTGGGCTACTACTTCATAAATTGAGTCACATTCGGCTGTTGCATACTCCGGATGGCTGCCAACATCGAGGTACAACCGTGATCCATTTTCCATGAAGACGTTTGAGCTTCGCCCCCACGCCACAACATTGCGAAACAGATAACGAGAAATCTCATCTGGGCTTAAGCGCCTTTGTCCGCGCAATGTGCACGTCGCGCCATACTCGGTTTCAATCCCGAATATGCGCCGATCCATGACTGTCAGTCAAGCAGCGCTGCGAGTGAGTCTTCAGCAAGTCGCTTGAAGCATCGTCGACTTCCATTGCGCTGCAACAGCGTCACTTCCAGGTCGCTCGCCTGCAACTTGCGATCATCAGACGAAAGCGCTGTACGAGCAAGTCTGCAGACATCCTGTAGCGACAAAATGTCCTTAAAGGCTGCTGCAACCTTGGTTTTGATCGTGTCGGTATCTCCACCGATCACAATAAATGGCTTTTCGTCGATGACCGTTCCGTCGTACATGATGTGAAACAGTTGATCACCTGCTGGTGTCACGCCTAATTCGGCAACAAGAATTTCAACTTCAAGCGGCTTCACTTCATGAGTAAACGTTTGTCCGATGATTTGTGCGTATTGATTGGCAAGGCTTCGAGCGTCAACATCTTCGCGCGAAAACTGGTATCCCTTTAGGTCTGCTGAACGCACTCCCAGTACTCGTAGCGAATCAAATTCGTTATATTTTCCGACACCGGCAAACGCAATGCGATCATAAATTTCACTTGACTTACGAAGCGTGTTCGACGGATTCTCCGCAATGATGGCAATGCCTTCGCTGTACTGCAAAGCAACGAGCGATTTACCCCTGGCAATTCCCTTTCGTGCAAAGTCCGCACGATCCTTCATCATCTGCTCTGGTGCTACGTAGTACGGCATGCTCATCGCTGTTGTACTCCTGTGGTGATAGCAGAATAAATGGAGGCCAAATCAGAATCAGGTACTCGACTAAACCCATCCTTGGTGATGGAAGCAACAACTGGGTAAATACCTCTCAGCACATCGGGTCCACCCGTTGCGGAATCAGCATCGGATGCCTCCCAGAGTGCTCGCGATACCAATTCAATTGCTTCATCGACGCTGATGTCGCGACGCCATGACACTCGTAACACGGTTGCAGCATGCAACTGTCCAGAACCAGTCGCAACGAAATCTGTTTCTTCGTATCGACCACCAGTTGCGTCATAGTCCCACAGACGACCTTGATCTACGTGTGCGTCATAACCGGCGAAAATGGGAACCACCATGAGCCCTTGCATTGCTGCAGGCAAGTTGTTTCGAACGAACATGGACAACTGGTTTGCCTTGCCCTCGAGAGAAAGCGGTTGGCCTTCAACCTTTTCATAGTGTTCAATCTGCAACTGGAAAAGTTTGACCATTTCCATCGCAGGGCCAGCCGCTCCAGCGATAGCAACACCACTGAAATCGTCGGCTTGAACAACCTTTTCCATCGTTCGATGACTGATGAGATTGCCTGAGGTCGCCCTTCGGTCTCCGGCCATGACCACCCCACCGGCACAACGCACAGCGACACAGGTGGTTGCATGGGGAATGTCAAGATGTGAAACATTCGCATAAACAGCAAATGGAGAGAGTCCTACTCGCTTCAATAACTCACCAAAATTAGAACCAGGGTCTTGATCGATCGGAAAAACTGGAAACTTCATGGTGATTTCAGGCTAAGCCTATTGTCCGCCCTTTTGAACGTAACTCTTCACAAACTCTTCTGCGTTTTCTTCCAAGACTTCATCTATTTGATCCAGAATCGAATCAAGATCGGTCTTGATTGGGTCGTGTTCTTTGGGTTGTAGCTCGGATTCAGTATCGGACGTACCTTGACGGTCCTGTTCGTGCTGCTTGTATACGCGTTCGCCCATGGCTACAGAGTACTACTCGGTAAATCCTGTTGACCAAGCAGGGCAAGCAATTCCTCGACAGAAGTACTTGAGTTGATAATTGATTCGGTGAGTTCGCGAGTGCCTTTGAGAGGTTCGTTCATGTACACCTTTTGCAGTGGTCGGTTTGCAACATCGAACACAATGCTGTCCCAGTTGGCATTGACAATGTGATCAAACCATTTATCAACTACTCGACCTCGAAAGAATGCTCTCGTGGTGTCGGGAGGCTGCAGAGCAGCTTGAGCAATGGTCTTGTCATCAAACAGGTGCGTTAACTTTAATTTTTCTGCGAGGCTGACCTTTGGGTCGAGCGAGTGATACATCAAATCGATGGCCTTCAGACGCGAGTCAGAGTCCGACAGGGAATGTCGCTTCATTATTCCGTCGACCAGTTGCATTTTCGCAATCCAATCAATCTTCTTTGAAAGCGAATTTGGTTGAGTTGCTAAATCGCGCAAGGTCTGCTCCCAGTTGATGAGCACATCATGAGCCTCATCGTGTGTCATTCCGCAGTAAGCACTGGTTTCTACGTACGCTCTCACAGCGGAACACAGCTCAGTCTGGATTGCCAGTGCCGTCATGCGCGAGCCATCTGCCATCAACACCTGTTCGCTCATGGTCACGTCACGGCTGACTTGCTTGATTGCATGAACAGGATGTGCAATGAGCAGGTGCTGAGGAAACATGCCATCCTCAATCATCGAAAGCACTAGTGCGGTAGACCCGAGTTTGAGATACGTGGCGAATTGGCTCATATTCGCATCACCAACAATCACGTGCAACCTTCGATACTTCTGCGGATCGCAATGCGGTTCGTCTCGCGTGTTGACTATTGGCCGCTTCATGGTGGTTTCCAAACCAACTAACTCTTCAAAAAAATCTGCGCGTTGACTGATCTGGAAGCCAGATTGATCCACAACCCCAGTCGGAGTTTCGTGTCCAACCTTTCCTGAGCCACAAAAGACTTGGCGAGTAACGAAATGTGTTGTGATGAAAGCAGCAAGTTTCGCAAAAGGTAGTTGACGATCAATCAAGTAGTTCTCATGGCAGCCATAACTATTGCCCTTGCCATCAGAGTTGTTTTTGTACAGGTCGATACGAACACCCTCTGGGAGTCTTTCGTTTGCCTTGTTCATGCTTTCGCGAAGTATGAATTCGCCAGCGACATCAAAGAGCACTGCATCACGGATTGTCGCGCACTCCGGGCTGGAGTATTCAGGATGAGCATGATCAACGTAGTAACGAGCTCCGTTTGACAACACTGTGTTGATCATCTTTGAATCAATTACTGGATCGAGATAATCATCAAGATTCACACCTCGCGCATCTCGAGACGGGCTTTCATGACTTGCATCAAACGACGCAAATGCCCACGATGAGTCCTTGTATACACTCACGATGAGTGAGGAGGCAGTGATCGGGTCTACTTCTGCGCCGCTGAGCAGGATTCCATACTCAGTTTCAATTCCGCAGACCTTCGGAGTTGCCACTTATAGGTACTGCCCCGTTGCGGCGCGTTCAATTTCTTTTCCGCCGACTAGCTCTTCTCCACTGTCTCCATGTGTGGTGATCGTTCGGATGTACACAATGCGTTCACCTTTTCGACCCGAGATCTTTGCCCAATCATCAGGGTTGGTGGTGTTCGGCAAATCTTCATGCTCCAGGAACTCGTCAACAACTGAGCTAATCAGATCTGCTGTGATGATGCCACCATCTCCTCCGTCAATGCGACGTTTGATTGCCTTTTTCTTTGCTCTCCGAACAATGTTTTCCAACATTGCCCCAGAAAGAAAATCTTTGTAAAAAAGTTCTTCTTTCTCGCCGTTTTGATACGTGATCTCAAGAAAACGGTTCTCGGTTGTTTCAGCGAAAATTCGATCAATAGTCTGATCAACAATGTCAGCAATCTGGCATTCCTCTCCGAATGGAAGATCATCGGAGAGATATCGCAGCAGAATCTGTTGGGCGGCATTTCGATTGGGTCGATCTACTCGAATCTTCACATCCAATCGACCCGGTCGAAGAATGGCTGGGTCGATCAAGTCCTCGCGATTAGTTGCGCCGATGATGATGACATTCTGAAGTTTGTCAGCGCCATCAATTTCAGCGAGTAATTGCGGAACGATGGTTGACTCCATGTCCGAAGAAACACCCGTTCCACGAGTTCGGAACATTGAATCCATTTCATCGAAGAAGATGATGACCGGCCAACCTTCTTCACTTTTCTCACGGGCTCTTTGAAATACCAATCGAATCTGACGCTCGGTTTCGCCTACATACTTGTTCAGAAGTTCGGGACCTTTGATATTGATGAAATATGAACGACCTTTATCATCACCAGTTTTTGCTGCAACTCGTTGGGCAAGGCTGTTCGCAACAGCTTTTGCGATAAGTGTCTTCCCGCAACCAGGCGGGCCGTACAACAGGATTCCTTTTGGTGCTGGAAGTTGATACTCGGCGAAAAGATCGGCATACGGCTGGATGCCGACCACGTGATCACGTTTCCAGCGGCATCGGCGCCCGTTCCATCGGCGCCATGAACCTGCGACTCTTGCCGGCCGGTTTGACAGCGATGGCTGCACGGCGGCGTGCGCTACCTGGAGAAGGCCGTGCTGCAAGCCGACCCCGCGCAATACCGTCTCGTCGAGGAGGCGCTGGCCGAGCGCGGCGTCCTTCT
>JBJOOQ010000006.1:0-35120 GCA_046051205.1 Actinomycetota bacterium | reverse complement strand
GCTCGCCGCCCTTGAGTCCCTTGGTGGCAGTGGGCTTACGAATGCCACAATCTCGCTCTAGGCGGGGCGTACTGTTGTTTGCATGGCAATTTCATTTTCACGCCCCGACCCGTCCTCACCGGCGGCCGTTGGGTCTGCGCAATTCAGCGTAGTTAGGCGTGGATTTGAACAAGAAGAAGTTCGTGACTTGTTGCGCGGCGTTTCCGCAGAACTTGCGCGATTGCAGGAGCGCGAACGCTTTTTAGAGAGTGAACTTCGCGCAATGCAAACCCGTGGCCTTTCTGCTCCAGGTGCATTGGATGAAGAAATGGTGACTGCACTTCTCGGCGAGGAAACCGCTCGAGTACTTACCTCTGCTCGCGAAGCTGCAAAACAGCAAATTGCACGTGCAGCAGAAACAGCTGAGCGTTTGGTGCGCGAAGCAAGTTCTGATGCCGCACGAATTCGCCAAGAGGCTGAAATTGAATCTTCGCGCAAGCGAAATGATGCAGTGGCAGATGTTGAGGCTGAAATTGAACTTGCTAAACAGCAAGGTCGCGAAATGGTTATTGAAGCTCGCGAGTACCGCGAAAAAGTGTTGAGCGAATTGGCCCGCCGCCGTGAATTGGCGCGCGAGCAAATTGAGCACCTCATTCATGACCGAGATCGTTTGGTGGCGGCATTCGATCGGGCACGACTTGCAGCCAATGACGTTGTAGGCGATTTGACAGAGTTCGATGAATTGTCTGAAGAAGTTGCGCGAATCAGTGGACTGAGCACGCCTGTAGATGCAACCGCCCCAATCTTTTTTGACTACACCAAAGAACCAGATGCAATTCCACAGTCTTCAGAATCCATTGAAGTCGAAAAGGTGGTTGGTGTAATTGCTGAATCCATTGACTCGATCACAATTGAGACTGTTGACGCAGTCGAAGTTGTGGAAGTAGTTGAAGCCGAAGAAATTATTGAAGTTGAAGAAGTAATCGTGGTTGAGGAAGTAATTGAAGAGGCTCCGGATACCACAGTTGTCCAAATGCATGAGGCGCCTGTTGGGATGTCCGAACATCCGTCGTCAGAGCCACCAGCACAAGAGCACATCGCTGAAGTGGTGCAATTGTTTGGCAAAAAGCGCAAAGAAGTCGAGGCTCCTCAGGTAGTAAACGAAGTGGTTGAGCAACCTGTTGTAGTTACAGAACCTGTTGAAGCGAAGAAAGAGCCAGTTGCTTCAACTCCACAGAAGAAATCAGTGGATGATCTGTTTGCTCGCCTCAAGCAGACAAATACTGCAGAGGTTGCGCGAACCACCAAGCCCAAAGTGGTTGTTCCCAAGGTTGATCAAGGTGTTTTCGATCATCGCGACGAAGTTCTTGAACCGATCATGGTGCTGATTACTCGAAAAATGAAGCGTGTTCTGGCCGACGAAGAGAACTCAATGCTTACCTATTTGCAAGGTAAGAAATCAGTTGTTGCATTAGAAAAAGTATTGCCTTTGGCCGATGAACACTTACAGATGTATGTGGAAGCACTTTCTGAAGACGTGATTTCAGCCGCGATGGCCGGTGCTCAAAGTTTGTCCAAGAGCTTGAAAGCAGATTTGCGCAAGCGTGTTACTCGCAGTGCAGTGATGCAAGTTGTTTCACGAACAATGGACGAATCAACCATTCGACCTTTGCGCGAAAAGATTCAGCGCGCAGTAGAACAAAGCAATGGCGACAAAGACGAAATGTCAAATCTCATTCGCAGCGTGTATCGCGAGATGAAAATGCAGCGAGTTGAGCAACAGGTTTCAGATATCGCCCGCATGGCGTACAGCCGTGGTGCATATTTGGTGTTAGACCAAGGAACACACGTGTGTTGGATGGTCGACCCAAATGGACCAAGTTGTGCCGATGCGGAAGACAATTCGTTGGCAGGGTCAACAGACCTCGGTAGCGAATTCCCAACGGGGCATGTTCATCCAACAGCACACGCTGGATGCCGATGCCTTATTGCGCCAATAGGCGACTAATCTCCTCTGCGTGCGCAACCCTTCAGACTTACCTCCACGTCGTCCCCGTAACCCTCAAGGCGGATTTCGCTTAAAGCGTCCAGGCCGTGGTCGCATAGTTGCGACAGCAGCAATTGGATTGCTTGTTGTCTTGTTCCTATCTGCGAGGAGCATTTCAGGTTTTTATGTTGACGCCTTGTGGTTCGGAACGCTTGACCGTACTGATGTGTTTTGGGGGACCCTGGGCGTAAAGGCTCTGTTGGGCTTGGTGTTCGTAGTGGCCTTTGCTGTCTTGATGTTGATTAACGGTTGGCTTGCTGATCGAATCGCACCGGAGGTAATTGCTCCGTCTCCAGAAGAAAAAGCGCTTGCCGGATATCGACAATTGGTTGGTGGCAAACAGTGGATCGTCAGAACGGTGATTTCAGTAGTACTTGGGCTCATGGTCGGACTGCCTGCAATGACGCAGTGGCAAGAGTGGTTGCTGTTCAGGAACCACCAATCCTTTGGAGTTAAAGAACCATTGTTCAATCAGGACATCAGTTTTTACGTATTCCGATTGCCGTTTGCCGAGTTTGTCGTCAACTGGTTCTTTGGTGCACTTGTGCTCATCACTATTGTCACCGCAGCGATTCACTATCTCAATGGTGGAATTCGCTTGCAGGTGCAAGGTCGCAAAGTTACGCCACAGGCAAAAGCACATCTATCGGTATTGTTTGCAGGTCTTGCCATCATTAGGGCTGCAAGCTATTGGCTATCGCGTTTTTCACTGACTAATTCAAATCGCGGTGTTGTTCAAGGTGCGACATACACCGACGTGAATGCTCAATTGCCAGCAACCAACTTGATGATCTTGGTGTCATTCGCAGTTGCTGCGTTGTTCTTGTGGAATGTTCGACAAAAGGGTTGGAGAATTCCAGTCCTTGCAACATTGATGTGGATGTTGGTCGCAGTCGTTGCAGGAACTATCTATCCAGCAGTAATTCAACGCTTTTCAGTTCAGCCAAACGTGAGCACTAAAGAGCTTCCATATATTGAGCACAACTTGGTTGCAACGAAAGCAGCATTCAATATTGATGATGTTGCACAGGAGTCTCTGACGTTTGGTCCAATTAGCGCGGCTGATGTTTCTGCAAATGAGACCCCGCTACGCGATGTCCGCCAGCTAGATCCGTTGGAGATGCGCGATCGTTTCGCCTTGGACGAAGGAAAGACATCGTTCTATGCCATTCGCGACCTTGACGTTGACCGGTATGTCATTGATGGTCGATTGCAACAAGTCATCCTTGGTGCACGAGAACTCAACACTGACGGCATTCCAAACCGCACATGGGTTTCGCGCCACTTGATTTACACGCACGGTTGCGGACTAGTTGCCGCACCAGCAAGTCGGGTCACTACAGATGGTCGTCCTACGTATATCGATCTTGGAGTAAAAACTCCACAGTTGTATGTAGGCGAAGGGCTAGAGGGTTATTCAATCGTTGGAACCAATCAAATTGAACAAGCCTGTCCTGACACAAAAGCAACCCCATACACGGGAACTGGTGGAGTGAAACTTTCATCTCCAGTTCGACGCGTTGCGTTTGCCTTGAATTTCGGTGAGTTCAACCTGTTCGGTTCGAATCTCATTTCAACTGATTCGCGAATCATGTGGGTTCGCAATGTGAAAGAGCGCGTACAGAAGATTGCTCCGTTTTTTAACTATGACTCCGATCCGTATCCAGCAGTAGTTGACGGGAAAGTGGTGTGGATTCTTGATGCGTTCACAACAACTAGCCGTTACCCAAACTCGCAATCAGCAAATATCGATCAGTTGTCAGCTGGCTCTGGACTAAACACTGCGTTTAACTATGTTCGCAACAGCGTGAAGGTAGTTGTTGATGCATATTCCGGCGAAGCAACGTTTTACCAAGTGGATGCAAATGATCCAATTGCAAATACATGGGGCAAGGTATTTCCAAAACTGCTCACTCCGGTTTCAGAAGCTTCAACAGAATTGATTGCCCACTTCCGCTACCCGGAAGACCTGTTCCGAGTACAAACCAACATGTACGGTCGCTATCAATTCAATGACCCAACGCTGTTTTTTAATCGCGACGCGGCATGGAGTGTTGCTCAAGCTCCACCAGGTGAGCCAGAAGCAACAACGGCAGTAATTGGCGCAACTGATCCTGCGTTAACACCAGATCTGATCAACGTGCAGGATGCAAACGTTGCCCGATTTGAGCCGTATTTCACGATCTTCCATGCGCCTGGAGCAACAGAGACAAATGGCGTGTTTTCAATGTTGCGCCCATTTGTTCCATTCTCCTCAGATAACGCGCGTAAAGAATTGCGCGCACTCATGGTCGTATCGAGTGACCCTCGAACGTACGGCGAGTTGAAGGTGTACACAGTGGGAGAGCCATTGCCAGAAGGCCCCGCCACGGTTGCTGCAGAATTCGGAAGCGATCCAGCGGTTTCACAACAAGTGACACTGCTTGACCAACGTGGATCTCGCGTGGTATTCGGCGACCTTCAAATGGTGCCAGTTGGTAAGGGATTGGTCTACGTTCGACCACTCTTTGTTCGACCTGATGATGCATCTGCTCGTCAAGTGTTCGTGCGAAAAATCCTCGCGTCCTACAACAACAAGGTGGTGATTGCCGACGATTTAACGACTGCAATCACGCGATTGTTCCCTGGATACACAGGTTCACTTGGTGATCGTGTTGGCGACAGCCAATTACCTGCACCAGATGCAACTACGCCAGACACAGGTGGAACAACAGCGACCACCGTGCCAAGCAGTGTTCCTTCAGGTGCACAGACTGCACCTGATTTGTTGGCACAAGCTGAAACTTTGTTCGACCAAGCAGATGCCGCGTTGGCGCAAACTCCACCAGATTTTGCAACATATCAATTGAAGTTGTCGCAGGCGCGAGAACTTATTCGACAAGCACTGCAGATTATTGGCAACTAAGCGCTAGCGAGATTCGCGAATAATCTCTGCCAACATTGCAAGGTCTTGACGAAACGCAATTTCGTAACGGGCTTGCTCATTAGCAATACGTGTTTGGTTAATGCGGAGTTGTTCTACAGCGGCGAGTGAAGCAGGGTCTTCCTGTTTTTCAAGCAGTGCCTGAATTTCATTTCCAAGTTCATGTAGTTGGTTTGACATTTCGGCGTTCGTGGCGGAAAGACGACCATCAAACACGGTGAGACGTTGTTCAAGAGTGTTGATTGCAGCGGTAACAAGTGACAGTTCGTTGGTGCGTTTGGTGACTTCTGAGCGAAGTGATTGCAGTTCTGTGCGAACTTCATCAAGATCGCTAGCGGTTGCTTTTGGAGTTCGAGCGAAAAGTGCCATGGTGGGTGTGGTGATGCAGGTGTTTTGGGGGGAAGGTTGCTATCTCTATGGTGTGCTCGCTACCGTACAACTTCTACGACGCGGGGTGGAGCAGTCCGGTAGCTCGTCGGGCTCATAACCCGAAGGTCACAGGTTCAAATCCTGTCCCCGCCACCAAGGTCAAAAGGTCCCCGGTTCGCCGGGGGCCTTTTGTATATATGCGGATCAAGCGCCTGGCAGTGTTGTTATCCTGCCTGAATGTCAAATAACAAGCCAACAGTCACGATTCCACAAGAAGCACCTCCAGCAGAGTTGGTGAAAACCGACATCACCGTTGGAACTGGCGACGAAGCCGTGAAGGGCAAAAATGTTTCGGTTCACTACGTGGGCGTTGCTTGGAGCAATGGCCAAGAGTTTGACGCATCATGGAATCGAGGCGATGCCTTTGAATTTCGTTTGGGCGCTGGTCAAGTAATTCAAGGTTGGGATGATGGTGTTGCAGGAATGAAAGTTGGCGGACGTCGTCAACTTACGATTCCACCAGACATGGGATATGGAAGTCGCGGTGCAGGCGGAGTGATTAAAGGTGGAGAAACGCTTGTGTTTGTTGTTGATTTGCTGAATGTCTTTTAACTAACAACACAGGTAGGCTTACTGCAACAGAACTTTGTGCAACATACGTTGTACATTCGAAGAACTGGTGAGTAATGAACATCTTGGTAATCGGTGCAGGTGGCGTAGGCGCTTCAATGGCGTCTATTGCTGAGACCCGATCGTTTTTCACGCAATTTGTCCTTGCGGACATTTCTCTTTCTCGCGCCGAAGAGGCAATTGCTTTGCTTGACGATCGATCAAAATTTGTTGCAGAACAAGTTGACGCGCGAGACATGGGAGCCATCAAGGCGCTCATTCAAAAAGTGAAAGCAGACGTTGTTGTAAACGCGTGTGATCCACGTATGAATGAGCCAATTTTCAATGCTGCCTTTGAAGCACATTGCAATTACATCGACATGGCGATGAACTTGAGCGAACCACACGCGTCTAACCCATACGAAGAAGTGGGATCACCGTTAGGTGCAGACCAATTAGCAGCCGACCAGGCTTGGCGTGATCGCGGATTGCTTGCACTTGTTGGAATGGGCGTTGAGCCTGGACTGAGCGACGTGTTTGCTCGTTACGCAGCCGACAACCTGTTCGACACCATTGACGAAATTGGTGTGCGTGATGGATCAAACCTGTCAATTGATGGCCTTGACTTTGCTCCGACATTTTCTATTTGGACAACCATTGAAGAGTGTTTGAACCCGCCAATTGTGTGGGAAAAGAATCGTGGCTTGTACACGACTGACTGTTTTTCTGAACCAGAAGTGTTTCACTTTCCAGCGGGAATTGGACCATACGAGTGCGTCAACGTAGAACACGAAGAAGTGCTGCTCATCCCTCGCGAGATTGATTGCAACCGAGTGACTTTCAAGTACAGCTTGGGTGCAGAGTTCATTGACTGGCTAAAAACGTTTGCGTACCTTGGTCTTGACAGCACAGAGCACGTGCGCGTAGGGGACGTCAGCGTTTCCCCTCGCGATGTTTTGGCTGCAGTGCTTCCAAACCCCGCAAAGCTCGGGCACCTCATGCATGGCAAAACCTGTGCAGGAACATGGGTTCGTGGAACCTATGACGGCAAGCCACGCGAGGTGTACCTGTATCACGTTGCCGATAACGAAACCACCATGCGCGACTGGGGTTCGCAAGCCGTGTTGTGGCAAACCGCAATTTGTCCGGTGGTGGCACTTGAGCTCCTTGCAAATGGAAGTTGGAAGTCAACAGGCGTTCGCGGTGCTGAAGCGTTTAATGCTGATCCTTTCCTTAACTTGCTCGGCGATTACGGTGCGCATCACGGAATGGTGGAAATGGGTCCAGGTTTGTGGCCAAGTCCAAAACCAACCGGTCAACCTGGCTGGGACCGCCCAGTAAAGCGCGCAATTCGATTGAACTAGTGGTGCTGCGAAGTACCGGTCGCTCAGTTTTTGCCGGAGTAGCAATCGTTGCGGCAACTGCATTGATGTGGTCGGATACCGCAATTTCATGGTGGACCAACATCATTGAATTTGCTCTTCGTGTGAATGAATCTGCAACTACTGGGGTGCTTGAAAATCGTCCAACAGGTGATGCCGATCTTCATGCATTGGTATGGGGAGCATGTGCATTGTTGGTTGCTTCTGCAGTGCATGCCTCAAACATTCGGCGTGCATTAGCACTGCTGTTTATGTGGACCGTATTTGTTGAACTCGCTCAGCCATGGTTCACAGAGTTGCGCTCACGTCAGGACACGGACTTGATTGGAAATTGTGTTGGAGTACTGCTGGTTTTTGTGGGGAGTGAAGTTATTGCGAAGGTCCGAGCACGCCGTTGATGTAGTGCTTGCGGCACAGCAATTCGTATCGCACCTCATCGCCGAATAACGGTTCACTCATGGTTCTGTCGGTGTCGCCAACAACGACGGTTTCGCCTTCGTACACAATGACACCGTTTACCAGTCGGGCATTGTTGTTCGCTCGGTCACCACACCAGCAGCGTGCTTCAACTTGCATTTCAATTCGTTGATCAGCAATTTCAAGTAGACGTCGTGTGCCATCAAACAACAATCCTCGAAAGTCGGTAATGAGTCCGAAAGCAAACACGTCAACATCGAGTTCATCGACAACACGAGCGAGTTGGTCGCATTGCTCTACTGAGTAGAACTGCGTTTCGTCACAAACAAGAAACTGCAGCGGCATGTGCCCTTTGGTCAACTCAAACAAATCAAGATCAAGTGAAACGTCAATTGCAGGAGCAGAAACTCCAAGACGACTGGTTACTTGCGAACCATCGCGGTCGAGTTTGGTGAGCAGTAATCCATTCACTCCGCGTGAAGACATGTTGTGATGAATTTGCAGAGCGAGGGTGCTCTTTCCTGAACCCATCGTGCCGTAACTGAATCGCAAGGTGGCCATGACGATCATGAACCGTAGTCGGACTGATGTGGTTGATCCACCTGGCGTAGTGTGGGGGACATGGAAGCCCTTGATCGCGCCACGCTTGCCATGGTGATTGATCACACATTGCTTACTCCGGAGGCAACAGCAGCCGACATTATTGCGTTGTGTGCAGAGGCCGACGAATTGGCAGTTGGCGCTGTATGCGTTTCCCCAAACTGGGTATCACTTGCGCATAAATCCACAAGAATTCCCGTAGCCAGTGTGGTCGGATTCCCATCGGGCAATCACCTTTCGGGCATTAAGGCATCAGAAGCTGCCCAGGCCGTTTCCGATGGCGCGAGTGAAATAGACATGGTTGCGAATCTAGGGTGGATTGCAAGTGGTGAATGGTCAAACATCGAGAATGAAGTTGCTGAAGTTCGCAAAGCGATAGGTGCACACGTGGTCTTGAAGGTGATTTTGGAAACGGGATTGTGGTCGAGTGAGCAAATCGCTGCAGCTTGCAAGCACAGTGTTTCTGGCGGTGCTGACTACGTAAAAACCTCAACCGGATTCCACAAAGTGGGTGGTGCATCGCTTGAGGCAGTTCGAACTATGCGCAATGCTGTTGGTGCAGATATTGGCGTCAAAGCAAGTGGTGGCATTCGTACCACTGCTGACGCACTCGCAATGATTGAAGCTGGAGCAAGTCGAATTGGGGCATCAGCAACACGTGCGATTTTGAATGGAGTGAAGTGAAACGCTCTGTACTTGTTCTTGCAGTCGTTGCATCAACATGGTGTGGTCAAGGAATTGCCAATGCAACCGTTGATCCAACTCCAACAACAACTTCTACGACGATTGCACCAACTCCAACAGCTGTTGCTGTGTCGACTTTCGCTGTGCCAAAGAACTCCGGTAGCGGTCGGCGGGTTGTGTACTCAAACCGTCAACTGCGTGTCTGGGTGATCAACGCTTCTGGTGATGTTATTCGTACCTTTTTGGTGTCGGGTCAGCGTGGTCAACCAAAAAAGGGTTCGTACTTTGTCAAAAACCAATCGGTATCGTCGTTCAGTCAGGAACTTGAGGGTGTGAAGTTTCGGTTCATGACAAGGTTCGCAATTGGTCGCAATGGCGGGAATATTGGTTTCCATGAAATACCAACGAAGAACGGCTTACCGCTGCAAACCGAAGCAGAACTAGGAACGTTTTTGGGCAGTGGCTGCTTGCGATCGAGTACCGAAGACGCAAAGTTTATCTATGACTGGGCGAAACCTGGAACGGCAGTTGTAGTCGTTCCTTAATTAGTTCTAGAAGCGCGCCATTTCCGACTTCAACAAGTCAAGACCCAAGTTGCCAAGGTCGAGAGCATGTGCGTGCCACTTACGCAAGTCAAAAGACGCTCCGTATTTTTTCTTGGCATCATCTCGGAGATCAAGCCACACGCGTTCGCCGAGCTTGTACGAAATGGCTTGCCCTGGCCAACCGAGATAGCGATTGATTTCTGAGCGATTGAATTCATCATCGCTTGACGAATGAGCACTCAAGAATTCGAGCATGAGTTCTGGCGTCCATTGCTCTCCTGGATGCCACGAAGAACTTTGCGGAATGGCAAAACCACAATGAATGCCTGTGTCAATGACGATTCTGGCGGCGCGGAATGCCTGGGCATATAGGTAACCCAAGCGATATTCAGGGTTCTCTAAGAATCCGAATTCGTCCATCAGTCGCTCTGCGTACAACGCCCATCCTTCGCCGTGACCCGACACGAACGTATTGCGTTGGAAGCGCGAAAGTTTTTCAGAGTTGATGGTGGCGATTGCAACCTGCAAGTGATGGCCGGGAACACCTTCGTGATACGCGGTGGTTGGTTCGCTCCAACGTGGGAACACAGTGCGACCGTTTGTTGGATACCAGGTGCGACCTGGGCGACTGAGGTCTTCGCTTGGCCCTGTGTAATACATGGCGGCTGCTCCGCCTGGCGGAGAGATCATTGCTTCAACGGTGCGAATGGAATCTGGAATCGAAAAATGATTGTTGTCGATAAGAAACGACATCGCATCATCCATCAACTCTTGCAGCCAGTCACGTAGCGCACCTTCACCTTGAATTGAGCGTGAAGGATCGGTGTCAAGAAAGTGACGAACTTCTGAAAGCGTTGAACCCGGAAGAATTTCCTGCGCAACGCGTTCCATTTCTGCATCGATGCGTTGAACTTCTGCCCAACCCCATTCATATGCATCTTTCGCTTCAACTTTCATTCCCATGAAGCGACGGCGGGCAAGTGCGTGGCGCTCGGGTCCTACGCCATCGCGCGTGTCTGCATGTGGGGCGTAGTCGTTGATCAGGAAATCGGCAGTTTCACCTAGTGCTTGTGATGCATGCTTTGCTGCTTTACGAAGTTGTTCCATTGGAGCGCCTGCAACAGAAGATGCAGATTCTGCGAATTGTTCAAAGAATGCCGGAGCGTCTTTACGACCCGCCCAAGTTGCGAGCTGTTCGCTCGATGCGAGAACTTGTCGGTGCTGAGCTTTTACACCACGATCAAGACCAAGTTTCCACGACTCACGCATTCCTGCAAACGCCTGTGGAACCTTCGACATGCGCTCTGCAATCACCGACCATTGTTCGGCTGTATCAGTTGGCATGAGATCAAAAATTGCTCGAGCGGCATCAACATCGCCCGCTAGTACTCGAATGGAAACCAAATGCTCATTGGCGTCGTATTCGGCACCAGAAATTTCTAGAGACTCACGCAATACGCCAGCAGCTAAGCGATCGGAACTTACACTTGAATCAAGCGCGTTCAGCTTTGCAAGAGTTTGGCGATCGTTTTCTGCTCGCGCATCGTGACCTGCTGGGCTGAAGTCGGTCATCTCGTGATCGTGACCTGCAATACCCATGTAGGTGGCAGCTGCTGGATCGAGTTCAGCAACCGTGTTGATGTAGTCGTCAGAGAGTGAATACACAGGCGAAGTCATGGCAATACGATACGCCTTGCAGGCGCCTTATGTGAGGTGGCTAGCTGGTGCTGTCTGGTCCGTGTCGGACGATTTTGGCAATAACAATGGACTTTTCTGCAGTATCGACATGCATGTACATGCGTATCAGAGTGCGATTCTTTCCTCTTCGCAGATGTGCGCCGATATGAATCTGCTTGTTCTTATGCAAAGCGGAGTACCACTCGCCGTGTCGATGGTGCGTGTCTTCGGAAATGCGCGGTGCAAAATCGAGGCCTGCGCTGTCACGCAAATACGACTGCAGTCCTGCAATCGGAAATACATCTCTGCGCCAGTTTGCAACTGCGCTATCAAGGGCCTTCAAGTCCTGAAGCACTTGGCGTGGGTTTGGACCTTGAAGCTCGTTTGCGGTTGTGAATGCGGTCGGCAAAAACTCAAGGTGCTTGCATTCGGACCGCGCACGATTCACAGCGTCGAGCACTGTGCGAAGCACGCGATCAGGACGTGCGCGGGCGAGTTCAGCGTCAAGGTCAACTGTAAGACTCGTGAGCTCGGTTAAACGTCCGCGGAGAAGCGCAACTTCGGTTGATAATTCTTCAGCTTCCACCTCTTTTTCTTCAAGCAGTTCTGCAAACTCATCGCGTTCCGCTTCTACTTCTTCTAGCGCGTCATCAAGTTGCTCAATATGAAGCTGATGTTCGTTGACTGTTCGCTTGAGTTGCTCAACTACAGGTGACAGATCTGTTGTGGCTTGATTGACAACGGGAGCAGGGGGAGCCGGTACTACTTGAACTGGTCGGCTTGTACTGAATCGCGGAGGTGCCTGTGTAGGAATATCTGGCTGTAAGGCCGCGGCTTCCAGAATTGGATTTTCAATCTGTTCACGATTTGGCGTGACGGTATGAAAGGTCATCGGTTGTGCAGGATGTGGCCACAAAATGGTGACGTAGTTTTTGTCCAGTACTTTTCCGTTGCAGTATGCATTGAACGAATCAACAGCATCAATTGACGCGATGTGCGCGATGTGCGCGATGCCAACAAGGTCTTCAAGCAAAAGCCCAGTGTGTGATGACTGAAGAGATTTATCGACAGTTGTTTCAACCAAAATGGGTAAGCGACGTGCGAGTGCATTAATGAAGTCGGCGGCGAGCGCTTCGCCTTCAAGTGCAGTAGTTACTTGGCGAATGGTTGGGCTAATGCGTCGCTCTGCGTCGTACACCTCGAGCAACTTGGCCATTTCGGCAACGAGTGCTCGCACTGGTTTTGGCGGCAATTCTGCTCGGCGATGGGGAATGATCGAATCCTTGCCTGGTGCAAACTTCACCCTCAAATCAAAGACAAGTTGGCCCTTATACGGAGTAAGGGTCGCGATAATCAGGTGAGTGCTAGCCGTCTGTGGATGAGTGTTTTGCACTTCGAGCCTGAACACTTCATCGTCCTGGCTGTGTCGAATTCGAACTCGAATATTGACAGGAAGGCGATCCGCTGGGAACCACTGCTGATGCCATTGCGAGATAACCCCAATGGCACGCTCGCGGGTTTCCTCAGTCCACTTCTTTGTGGGCAGTGTCATCGCGTACGTGGTGAACATGGTCTAGATAACGCTAACGAGACCGCCTAGGGTTGCGAAGTGGATTTTCGCACCATTTTCAGCCTGTGGTGTATCTCGCTTTCGTTTACCTTCACGATTCCGCAGGCTTACCGAGTGGTAAGGAGAAACACGGTTGAAGGCATTTCTGTGCCTTCACAACTACAAAACGTCAGTGGATCAATTCTGTGGGTTGTCTACGGAATAGCGTCATCCACTCATCTTGTTGTACTGGCAAACCTGATGGCCATTTGTGGGTTCGGAACCGTTGTATTCATGCAGGTGCGACTCAAAGCGGTGTCAGCAGTCCGCGCGCTTACTGTTGAGATCTCTGTGGTGGTCGCAGCGCTCATCGCGCTCGCAATTTCACGGGACTTATTGGGCGCAATTGCCGTTGCAGTAGGTGCAACCGGAATTGTCCCTCAGGTAATTCGCGCCGCGAAAACAAGTCATCTCGTTGGAATCTCGGTGGTGACGTTCATCATGGTGGCCACGATGTCGGCATCGTGGGGAATCTATGGATTAATGATTGACGACTTGTATGTAGCTCTGCCCAATGTTGTCATCGTGCCGAGCGCGCTGTTTATCACCATTCGTGCAATTCAGTCACATAAGCGTTATGGAAGTTCGACGACTGCCGAAGCAACACCAGCACGTTGATGTGTTGCAGTCAGCGTGACTCGTTGACCTTTTTCTCCACGAACTAACCAACTGTGCAGTACGCGATCAGGTGTTCCATCTGATTTTGCATCGCCGCTCACGCGAAACTTCACACGTCCATCAAGTTGGCCAAGCTTCATTCGTGGTGCGCCTTCAACCAGGTCTGCCCCAGAAATCTCCGCAGTAAGAGGAAGAACAATTTTGTTCTTCTGCGCCCACTCGCTGATTTCGGTGCCCAGCCAACCGGTGTTTGCGATACCAATCTCTACTTTGTACACACCACTGCCAAGAGATTCGGCTGTGGCACGTTTGATTTCAAGTCTTGGCGAAGCAAGTGCTTGATAGATGGCGAAATGCACGTGTGGTGCTACTTCATCGCGCAGTTTTGATGCCGGGGCATTTGACCATGTTTTGATTGCGTCACATCCGCCAATTTCAATTTCACCAAGTTGTGGGTGATTGAACTTCTTCCAGGCTGCATATGCGCCCGGAGCATTCGTGTCAGTCCATTTACAAACAGCAAGCTCTTGTTCTGGAGTTGGACCGACGTACCAAATGTCGGTTGGGGAGTGCTTTCCTGTTGCGTGGAAAATGATGTCCCAAAACTCTGTAGTCCAGCCGAACACACCAAGGTGTTCATAGGCCCAATCGTCACCAGCGCCGCTCATGGTGTCGCTCTTGTCCCACGTGAGGTCTTCGTACACGGAATGAACGGGATAGCCGGTGTGTTGCACGCTGACTTTTCCAAGTTCGTTGTACACCCAAATGTCAAACGGTGGCAGTGTTGAATCGGGACGCGTGCTGCTTGGTCGCAACATGAAGCCACCTGCAGTATGAAATGCGTTGTATCCACAGACGTTGGTGCGCGACCGGGCGGCGCGAACGAGCGCATCAATTTCCGGCTCAGACATTGGGTGATCTCCCGAACCAAGCACGGTGGTGCCCCAGCCAGCTGGGAAGTTTCGGTTGAGATCAAGCCCTGCCGGATCACGTGGCATCGGAATAGTGAAGCCATCAAAGTTTTCAAGAACACCTTCATCGAGCAGTCGATAACGCTGTGTTTCGGGAGCAACACCGAGTGGACCGACAGGAACCATCACGCGAGAATCATCGTGGTGTTCAACCCATGCACCATCAGAATCAGCAATACGCATGGTGCGCACTGCACCGTCGCCATCAATATCTTCAACGCTCAGTCCAGGCCAACGATGTCCGTCGCGCCATGGCCATGAACGAACACTCGAACGGTGATAGCGCGGGCTGTCGAGAAGTGCGTCTTCTACGCCGTCAGGGTTAACTCGAGGAACGATGTAAAACGTGCGCGTGCGTAGCGCTTCAGTGGTGTGGTGATCTCGACCAAATTGGCTGGTGAGATATTCCAGAATGTAAAGCGCTGCAACTCCGCCAGTTACTTCAGTTGCATGAATGTTTGCGTCAATCCAGTGTGCTGGTTTCGTGTCGTGCGAACCAGTTGTTGAATCGGTAACCGTTGCAATCCACAAATCTCGTCCAAGATGCGACTTTCCGTATGTCTCTAATGTCACAAGATGGGGAAAACGTGAAGCTAACTCGGTAAGCCACGTAACCATTTCGTCGTAACGAAGAAAGCGATCAAAGTTGTAAGTCATATACACAGGTTACGCTGTGCGTAGGAGGTGCTTTCGTGCCACACATGCCAGTGTTTATGCATGCAACAGGAAACTGGCGTCCGCGTTGGCGTGGTCGAATTCACGCCATTGCAGTTGCTGTCACTATTCCTGCTGGCATCATTCTCACTTTGTTCACTCCAGCAGGGGTTCCTCGACTTGCGGTAGGAATTTACGCTCTGTCATTGCTGGCTCTGTATTCAACATCTGCTTCGTATCACCTGTTTACTCGAACATTGAAATCACAGAAGACGATGCAGCAGATTGATCATGCAATGGTGTACGTACTTATTGCAGGAACGTATACACCAGTGTGTTTACTTGCGTTGCCACGAACAGTTGGTGTTCCGTTTCTGTTATTGATTTGGGGTGCAGCAGCACTGGGAATGGGATTGAAGTTGACGTGGAAAGCGAAACGCCTTGGTCACGCCATGTACATCATCATCGGTTGGGCCGCGCTCATCATTTTGCCGTGGGCGTATGGTCGGGCAGGTTTCACGAGCTTGTTGATGTATGCCTTAGGCGGAATCGTGTACACCGTTGGCGCCGTGCTGTTTTACATGAAGAAGCCCGTTCTCATTCCTCACGTTTTTGGCTATCACGAAATATGGCATGTATTCACCGTTATTGCCGGGGTACTGCAATTTATTGGTGTCGGTTTGTTGGTAGGTCGAGTCGCGTAAACACATGGCGTCCATACCCGAACTACACGATCTAAAACTGTGGGCAGACCCCAATGCTGTTCAAGTTAATCGCTTACCGATGCGAACACCATTCATTTCGGCATCAAGTATTCGAGTCTCTTTGAATGGCGATTGGCGCATTAAGCGGTTTGCGCACCCAGAAGACATCGCCATTCGTGAGTTGGGTGAACTATGTGATGACAGCGACTGGGTGAGTATTCCCGTTCCAAGCAACTGGACGCAGTTTGATCTGGGTGATGTTCCGCATTACACAAACATCGCAATGCCGTGGCGCGAAACTCCTCCGCATTTGCCAAAGGAAGTCCCTACTGCGGTATATCGGCGCAACTTTAAGGTTGAGAGCGCATGGTCTGACCGCCGAATTGTTTTACATGTTGGAGCTGCAGAGAGCGTGCACTCGGTTCGAGTTAATGGAGAATTCGTTGGATACGGGACAGATAGCCGATTAGCAAGCGAATATGACATCACACCGTTTGTTCGCGAAGGAATGAATCTAGTCTCGATCACCGTTTGCAGATACTCGGCACAGTCCTACGTTGAAGACCAAGATCAATGGTGGATGTCGGGCTTACACCGAGATGTGTTCATTGAAGCCCAACCTCAATTACGGATTGAAGATATTCGAGTTGATGCCGAAGTTACTGACGTGCGAGATTCGCTAAAGGGAAGTGGCCATTTGCGCATTACTACTCAAGTAGCAGCTCCGAGCGGCCACCGTTTTCCATCGGGGCTAAAAGTTAGAGCGACACTGCACAGTGTTAACGGAAAGAAGATCGGAGTTCAGCACTCCGGAGAGGTTGCCCACAACACACGTCCATATTTGTTCACGGGACACTGCGCAGAAATTCAATGGTCGGTGAATGGTGTGAAGCTTTGGTCGGCAGAACTGCCTCATCGCTATATGGTTCGCATCTCACTGCTTGATGCGAATGGAAAAGTGATTGATTCGGCAGATCAGTTTATTGGGTTTAGAAGAATTGAAATCGTTCGCGGTGATCTCTTGGTAAATGGTAAGCGCATCATGATTCAGGGGGTAAATCGACACGATCATCACCCTGATCGGGGCAAGGCAGTCTCGGTGCAAGATATACGAGAAGACGTTGTGGCGATGAAGCAACACAACATCAATGCAGTGCGATGTTCGCACTATCCAAACGACCCAAGATTTCTTGATATCTGTGATGAATTGGGACTGTATGTAGTTGACGAAGCAAATGTCGAAAGTCATGCGTGGATAACGAGCTTGTGCCACGATTCTGCGTACAGAGCTACGTGGCTTTCGCGGGTGAGTCGAATGGTGGAGCGGGATAAGAATCATCCGAGCGTGATCATGTGGTCACTTGGAAATGAATCTGGATACGGAAGTGTTCACGATGCGGCTGCAGCATGGGTGAGGTCGTATGACCCGTCACGAATCATTCATTACGAAGGCGCAATTTTTCACACAAATTGGTTCGACGGGGGAATGGCAGCAACCGATGTTGTAGCACCGATGTATGCACCTATTGCAGCGATTGAAATGTATAGCAAGAGTAAAAAGCGTGTACGCCCACTCATCATGTGCGAGTACAGCCACGCCATGGGTAACTCGAACGGGTCGCTTTCGGATTATTGGAAAGCATTTGATAACACGCCGGGTCTGCAAGGTGGTTTCATCTGGGAATGGAAAGATCACGGCCTTCGCCAGTTGCTACCCAATGGCAAGGAACGGTTTGCATACGGCGGCCAGTTTGGAGATGCCCCGCACGATGGAAACTTTGTTGCAGATGGTTTGATGCATGCTGATCTCACACCTCACCCGGCAATGCGAGAGGTTGCATGGGTGCATAGGCCAATTTCTGCACGACTCGTTGGTCCAAAGTCTGCTCCATTGATTGAGTTAAAGAACCGACAATCGTTTCGTGATGTCTCATGGCTGTCTGCGACGTATGAGGTAGTGGTTGATGGTGTTGTTCAACGTAAAGGGAAATTGACGCTCTCTGGCCTTAGTGCAGGAAAGACGAAGCGAATCAAGGTTCCATCGATTCGGGGTTTGTCTGGTGATATTCGAATCAACATCACCTGGAAGACAAAGCGCGCAGAGTCGTGGTGTGATCGAGGGCATGTTGTTGCCTGGGATCAACTGGCAGTGAAGTCTGCTCGTGCGAAGAAGATTCAAACTTCTCAGAGAAAGTGTGAGTCGTTGGATATCGATCCACAGATTTCATTGTTTCGAGCATCCATTGATAACGATGGATTCAAGTTGTTACCAAATCTTGCTTGGGTGCAAACCACCACCTTGAAGCGCTGGCAACAGCAAGGCATCGATGGAGACGTCTCACAGTTAGTAAAGCATCAGACAAAGCGAATGGTTCGGAAAGATGGCTCAGTCCGCTTTGCACACTCGGTCATCGTTCCCAAAGCACTGGATGATCTGCCGCGTATTGGGGTGAGTTTTTCGTTACCCGAAGGCTTCACGATGGTTTCGTGGTGGGGTAATGGTCCTCACGAGTGTTACCCAGACCGCGAGTCGTCGGCAATGCTGGGAATTTACAACGGAGAACCTGATGAGTTGCCGTATTTGGTGCCCCAGGAATATGGGCTACGAACACAGTGCAGATGGTTCGAAGTAAGCAATCCGAAAACTAAAGAAGTGATTCGAATTGAAGCAGATGGCCAACCGTTGCATATGTCCGCTTTGCCATACACAACTCAAGACTTGTATCAAGCAGTAGATCAAACAGAATTAATCAAGCGTCCATATCTAACAATGAATATTGACATCGCTCACAGAGGACTTGGGACTGCAAGTTGTGGTCCAGATGTATTACCGAAATATCGCATACAGCCTGGAAAGTATCTGTTTGCTTACGTGGTTTCACGCGAGACGCGCGGCGCCAGCCGCTGACACCGTCCAACCAGGCACTTGCGCATCGGGCGTACACAGAGCAACAACACATCCGCCAAACCCACCACCGGTCATTCGCGCTCCATATACGCCTGGGAGATTCTGGATTTCTTCAACAGCCTTATCCATGACCGAAGTTGATGTTGCAAAGTCTCGAGCAAGTGATGCGTGCCCTTCGTTCATGAGTTGGCCCGCGTGCTGCAAATCATGAGATGCAAGAGCTTGGGCAAACTCTCGTACTCGTTGATTTTCGCTGATCACGTGACGAGCGCGCTGTGAAATGGTCGCATCTTCTATTGACTCGAGCATGTTGATGCTTGCCGAGCGGAGTGGTCCAATAATGGACTCTGCGGAGTTGCACTGACGAACACGCTCTCCATATTCCGAGCCTTGCAAGGTGCGGTGTGCAATGAACTGAACAACGACTTTGCATTCTTCCGGAATAGGGCTATAGACCACTTCAAGTGTTGAGCAATCAATCAACATGGCGTGGTGTTCTTGAGCAAGTGAAATACATAGCTGATCCATAATTCCCGTAGGGACGCCTGTTGCTGCATGCTCGGCACGCTGTGCTAACTGCGCTAGTTCTTGAGCGCTTCCATCAAAACCAAGGGCTAGTGCTGTTGCAACTTCAAGAGCAGCGCTCGAAGAAAGACCACTTCCAATTGGAATATCTGTAGAAATTGTTCCCGCAATTCCGCGAGTTGCATTACATTCAGTTGCAACTGCCGCGATGTACCTGGCCCATTGTGGCTGCAACGAGGAAATGTCACTAACAGGTATGTTGAAATTCGCCACAGCGGGTTCATCGGCAGACTTCAATGAAATAGAAGAATCCTCCGTAAAGCGTGCATCAATCACGGTGTGCCGATTGATCGCCATAGGAAATACCAAGCCACCCGTGTAATCGGTGTGATCACCGATGAGATTGACGCGCCCTGGGGCTATTGCGCGCATTAGACCACCAAGGCGCGAAGACGCTGAGCGATATCTGCTGGGTCTACTGGATTGAAGTATTCCTCAGTGGACACTTCGGCAGCGGCGATGTATCTCTGGACACCTTGTGCCCTCCATGGCGAAACAATCTCAATGTTTAGCCATGCATTTTCATACTGAGTTTTTGCCGATGCTTGTGTAATCCACATCATGTAGGGAAGGGGAGCATCGAAGAGCTGATCTAATGCCACAAATGTTTTGTGAAGAATTGATGCGAGTTCATCACGCAATTCATCATTGAGTTGACTGAGAAGTGAGACCTGTTGATGTGGAGCAACAACTAATGAAACCGGGTGTATGGCTGCGTACTGGGCATAAGTAGCAAAATGATCGCCGTTGATAACTAAACGATCCGCAGGCTGGGGGTCAGGTTTCCACTGCGATTGCAGTATTGAATGCTGTCGGCGCGGGACATGATCAAATGCGTAAATTTGTCCATGTGGGTGACTAATTGTTGCCCCAACCTCAGCTCCCCGATTTTCAAAGATAAGCACAAAGTCAACGTCGCTTTGTTGCTGTAATTGCGTAGTTCGCTCTGCCCAAAGATCAATAACTTTTCGAATTCCACTGCATCCCAGTGAAGCAAAGGTTGCGTCATGTTGCGACGAGTACAACACCACTTCACATGCGCCAGTTTGTAATGCCGGCCATCGATTCACAAATGACTTCACGTCGTAAGGTTCTGGAGACTCAAGACCGCCGACACAAAATGGACATTCTGAAGACGGCAGGTTTGGGCGATGCTGACGCGCGGAAACGATATGAACGCGCGCACCGGAATGCGGATCAAGACGGTCGTTATCGCTCACTACATCACCTTATGAATCTGGATGAGGAAACTTGAGGCTGGCAATAACGGCGGACAAACGAAACCGATTTCTCTCATTTGTCGTCCTGTCATAGTGATTGATCCATTGTCAATCCACTGTGGAAGTTTTCGGTGGGGTGCGTATGTGGGAGTTCCGAGATGTAGCGGCTTGATAACGAAGGATGCGTCTTCGTTTAATTGGTGAATATGAATTGGATCGACATGGCTGCTCGAGCCATTGGCCAGTCGGGTTACCGAGACGAGTGACTGCGATTGATCGTGTGCAGAAACACCGTGCACGATGATGTTCGTGTCTGGATGATCTTCACGGAAAGTTGCCCCCGTGTGTAGAAGCGCGCGTAACTCTTTGTATTGCGCAACAACGGAAGCAAGTCGGTCTCGTTCGTGAGGCGATGCATCAAGCAGGTTCCATTCAATACCGAGCCATCCAAAGAATGCTGTCGAGGCTCGGAATGCAAGTGAATGATCACGTCGGGTGATGTGACTGTTGGGTGATCCAATATGGGTCCCGAGCACTTCTGGAGGCATCAGCCGTTGTGCGCCTCGCTGAATGAGAATTCGATCGAGTGGGTCAATGGAGTCGCTAGTCCAGAATCGATCGACATAGGGCAAAATTCCAAAGTCAATGCGCCCACCACCTGATGCACACGATTCAAATTGAACCTGCGGGTGTGTTTCTTTTAGTCGGCCCAGTAATTCATAGGTGCCAAGAGTCTGTGAATGTGCTGGCGAGGCAACGAGATCTCGATTGTGATCCCATTTCACATAGGAGATGTCGTGCGCATCGAGTAATTGCGAAATGCAATTGAACAAGTAATTGCGGACGTCAATTTGTGACATGTCAAGAACGAGTTGGTTTCGGCCGGTGATTGGTGTGTTCGCGCCACTGTGAAGCACCCAGTCTGGATGCTGGCGATATAAATCGCTATCTGGGTTAACCATTTCGGGTTCACACCAAATTCCAAATTCCATTCCTAACGACTTCACATGATTAATGAGTGGAGTGAGTCCATTTGGCCATACGGAAGAGTCAACAGTCCAGTCTCCAAGACCAGCGGTGTCGTTTCTTCTTCCAGAAAACCAACCGTCATCAAGAACGAAACGCTCGACACCAACATGCGCAGCGACGTCCGCAAGTTTTGTCAGCGTTTCAAAGTTGTGGTTGAAGTACACCGCTTCCCAGGTGTTGAGCGTGACCGGCCGCGAAGTGTTTTCATGTCGTAACCGTGATCGAACAAATTGATGAAAGCGCTGCGAAGCCGAACTAAGTCCCTGAGATGAGTGCACCGCGTATACAGTTGGCGCGGAATATGTGTCATTCGGTTGAATGACAAGCTCTCCCGCATTCAGTTTTTCCCCAACAAGCATGTGCTTACGGTGTTCAGTAACTCCGTCAAGTGTGATGTCGAAGTTTCCGCTCCATCCAACATGACATCCCCAGACCTCACCATGTTGTTCGCCGAATTGAGTGGTTCCTGCAAAAACCACAGGCCATTTCTCGTGAGAGGTACGACCTCTGTTGTTGGAAATTGACACGGTTGATTGCACCCATGAAGTGCGCTGTTCACCAAACTCCATACCCCAGCGTCCACCAAGGGTGAGAAGTTCTTGTGCACGTGGCGGGACTGGTAGCGCAAAGCGCAGGCCATGCAACAGATACGGCAACGACCCACGATTGGAAAGCGCTCCTGTAATTGTGAGAGCACCACTCGCATGAATTTCAACGCTGATCTGTAGGCCGAGATCAAGGTCAGCATCACGAAGTATGAAATCAGCTGTGTTAGTTGTGTTGTTGCTTGAAGTAGTTACGAAATGTGGGAATGATCCCGAACCATCGGGAAAGCACCCCTCAAAGCCGGGATTGCCGAGCCATCCATCATGGTGCTGAGGAACAATGCCAAGTGGTGGATCAAGGTCTATGCCGCCACCAAGGACGGCTCGCTCGAACATGTTCTGCTGGAGTGGGCTTTCTCCTAGGAAGTTCCCCCAGTACACAATCGCGGGAACGTTGCCTCGCGTGCTGATGACAACGCTGAGACGTTCGTCGTGCAAGTGAAGAAGTTGATCGTTGGCGGCCACTAGTGAATAAGTCTGCCAGTCCAAGCGATGTTGAACCACCTTGTCAGTGACTCGCCAGGGGCGAGGATGACGGGCGAATCATTGGTTCCATTCGGAGCACCAGATTGAGGCTCTATGCATGTTGCGTGTGTCGGTTGGTCGTACACCACCCAATGTGAACAGTCGCTGGATAGAACTAGGCCAACTCCGTTGACCGTGAGTGAAAGTGGAGCAAGTGGATTGACAAAGCAGTCGTCAACGTTGAAGGCATCAGCTTGCACGCAATGTGGTGTAGCTATTCCATGTTCATCGCGTTGCAACATTGATTCAAAAATCAGTGAAGTGCGACTTGGTTTGCAAAACCATGGATGCCATCCAACTTGTGCGGGCATTGCTTGATCGCCAGCAGTAAGGCGCAGTTCTAAGCGGACATGGTCATTCCGCAGTTCAATACGTTGAGTCACCGAACCGCCAAATGGCCATTGTGAACCTAGATCGGCGATGAGGTCAATCGTTGATGCGGTTGCATCAACGACAGTCCACGATTGTGCGAAGACGGTTCCATGACCTGCGTGTGGTGGAAGGTTGAGCGGCAGTTGGTAATCAATATTGTTGAACCGCACAATGCCTGATCTGACGCGGCCCGCGTATGGAACCATCGGGTAGCAACCCCAGGTAAGAGTTGTGTCGTCACGGCCGTCGTTAAGGAGAACTTCCGCATCGTGGATGCGTAACGATGCGAGTCGACCGCCATGAGTTGCGTCCACAATGACAGATGCACTGTCGTTGCTCAGCGTGAAAACCACGCATGGATTCTTATCATTTGCTAACAACTGAAGATTTCGGCCTCGGGGGAACTAGCCTGTCGTGCACAAAGGAAGTGCAGTTTCGGGTCGCTAGCTCAGTTGGTAGAGCAACGGACTTTTAATCCGCAGGTCCAGGGTTCGAGCCCCTGGCGACCCACCATTGGTTATTCGCCGGCAGCGATACCAAGTATCTAATTTAGAGATACTTCTGGCTTGTGTATCACAGTTCACGATAATCGTGGAAGACTGAAGACATGTTCATCCCCCTCCTTATTGCAGCAGGTGTTTTCACACTTGCACACCGCTTGGTCATGACTTCCGTTGACACGTTCAACGGATACGGCGACCAAGGCCCAGACTTTCGTCTCTAATTCCTGAATTCGTCAGATGTCACTGACATCTGGGTGAATGAAAGGCGAGACTGTACATAGTGAGTACAGACGAGTCAGTTGTTAATCAATTAGATCTTTCGATCGCCGGCATGTCGTGTAACGCGTGTGCGATGTCAATCGAAAAGGGACTGAATGCTCTTCCCGGCGTGGAAGCAACAGTGAACTTCGCAACCGAATCTGCCCGAGTGGCATTTGATTCAACTTCCGCCGATGTAGCAACTTTCATTTCAACAATTGAAGGTCTCGGTTATGGCGCGCGAACGCTTGCTGAAACCACACCCGACATGTTGGATGCCGAAGTCCGTGAACGTGTATCAATGTTGAAAACACGACTGCTGGTGTCGCTGGTATTAGCAGTTCCTGTTGCCGTGGTGTCCATGTTTATGGCACTGCAGTTCTCTAACTGGCAGTGGTATGCATTGGCGTTATCTGCTCCAGTAGTCACATGGGGTGCATGGCCGTTCCATCGCGCAGCGCTCATGAATGCGCGTCATCGAAACACCACGATGGACACGCTGATTTCGCTCGGAGTTGTCGCTGCAACTGGATGGTCGTTGTGGGCACTGATTTGGGGTGGTGCTACAGATGATCACAACATGTCTGGCATGGCCGGCATGGCCGAATCTCCGCATGTGTATTTCGAAGTTGCAGTTTCGGTAACGGTGTTTTTGTTGGCTGGTCGTTATTTCGAGGCTCGCGCAAAAAGACGAGCAGGCGATGCACTTCGCGCACTTCTTGCACTCGGCGCGCGGAATGCAACAGTTCTGCGCGATGGCGAAGAAGTAGTGATTGAAGCGGCTCTCATCAAGGTGGGCGATTTGATTGTGGTTCGTCCCGGCGAAATCATTGCGGCTGATGGAATTGTGCAAGAAGGTGATTCCACTATTGATGCATCAATGCTGACCGGTGAAAGTGTTCCTGTTGATGTTGCAAAAGGCAGCAAAGTAACGGGAACGACAGTGAACTTGACGGGTCGGATCATTGTGAAAGCACGTCGAGTAGGTGCAGATTCAACATTTGCGCAAATGACCAAACTCGTGCGTGACGCGCAATCCACAAAAGCACCAGTGCAGCGCTTGGCTGACCGGGTAAGCAGCGTGTTCGTGCCGACAGTGATTGTCATTTCGGTCCTGACATTTATTGGCTGGTATCTGCTTGGTGACAATGCCAATCGCGTTGCAGACTCATTTACTGCAGCTGTTGCCGTACTGATCATTGCGTGTCCTTGCGCCCTTGGCCTTGCAACTCCAACAGCATTGATGGTGGGCAGTGGTCGCGCAGCACAGATGGGAATTGTGATCAAGGGTGTAGACGTATTGCAAAGCACGCGTCGGATCGACACCGTGGTGTTTGACAAAACGGGAACAGTGACAACTGGCGTCATGCAATTGATTGATGTGGTGTGCGCAACCGGCGTAACACGCGCTGAGGTGCTTGGTTTTGCAGGTGCGTTAGAGCATGCAAGTGAACACCCAGTAGCGAAAGCAATTGCTAATGCAGCCCGTGCCGAATTAGGCACACTCGCAGGCGTCGGTCATTTTGAATCGATTGCAGGAATGGGAACCATTGGTGTAGTTGACGGCAAGCGCGTGATGGTAGGTGGTGAACCACTATTTGAAAAGCAGCTCACCATTGTTTCGAAAGACATGAAAGACGCATTGCATGCTGCACGCAACTCAGGGAACACTGCGGTGCTCGTTGCCTATGACGGTTCGGCAAAGGGTGTATGCGTTATTGCTGATCAGCCAAAGCAGCACAGTGCCGAAGCAATTGCCGATTTGCGCAAGCTTGGCTTAAGGCCGGTGTTGCTAACAGGAGACAATCGGGCGACTGCTGTTGCCGTTGCAGAACAGGTAGGCATTGATACCGACGAACAACACGTGATTGCAGGTGTTCTTCCTGCAGAAAAAGTGCGTGTTGTTGCAGACTTGCAGGAGCGTGGGTATGCAGTTGCCATGGTGGGCGATGGCGTAAATGACGCTGCTGCACTTGCACAGTCCGACGTTGGTATCGCCATGGGAACGGGAACTGATGTTGCCATGAACGCAAGTGATTTAACCATTGTGAGCGGTGACTTGCGCCTAGTGGCAGACGCCATTTTGTTGTCGCGTGCAACTCTGCGCACCATTAGCGCAAATGTGTTTTGGGCGTTCATCTATAACGCTGCTGCTATTCCACTTGCTGCACTCGGGTACATGAATCCAATGTGGGCAGGTTTGGCTATGGCGTTTTCTAGCGTGTTTGTAGTGAGCAATTCGTTGCGCTTACGTACGGCAAAACTTACGCCGCACACTGCGTTCGTTCACGCAACTCGATAATTGCCTTGCGACGCCAAGTGCGTACCGTGCGCACGCACACCCCCGCTTCTGCTGCAATGTCTTCCACGGTTTCGCCGCTACTTAAGCGCATGATCAGCTGAAGTGGAGCGGTGCGAATACCGCGTTTCACTGCATCGTGAATGACTTGTGCAAGTTCAACATTGGGTTCAATGGTGTCGACGTCTTCAGCGACAAACCTTTCGTCAGCATCATCGGTCCAGCTCTCAACTTCTAAACGCTTAAGGCGAGCGTTGCGAACGAACGCAAAGTATTCGGTATCACGAACCAGGTTTGAAGCGATTTTTGCAGGTCGGCGATCAACGGGGTATTGGCGGATCAGGATCCATGCCTGTCCAAGAATCTCATTGAACGCTGCATTGAACCCGCCGTTCACAATGTGTCCTCGACGTCCGGCAATTGCAATGAGTGGGGGAAGGATTCGTTGCAACACAATGCGAGCAGCAAGTTCATCGTGAGCCGCACGTTTCACGAGCGCAAAGAGGAATGCATCGCAATTCTCGTAACTGGTGTCAATCCCGTATCCGGCACGAAGGAGCACTTCGTCAAGGTGGTTGATCGGACCGCCTGGGAGGTCCCATCGATTGATCAATCGCAGCGTGCGCGGCTGGGCGGAGATGGTTCCCCATTCAGTAACGAGTTTGCGAACAAGAGGGGCTGAACCCGCTGGGTGGGTGAGTGATGGACGTTGATGTGTTGGTCGAGTTGTGGTCATGCACAGGAGCATGTGAAATGACCATCACTGCTGTCCTCACCAGATCACTCACCGAAAGTCTCACCGCTTTGGAAAAACCCTGTCAGTATTGGGTTATGCGCATTACTTTGCCGTCAGGGACACCAGCAGAAATTGATACATCGGTAGCAAATCCAAAAATGGGGTTGGTGATTGCACCAGATATTTTCGGACTTCGCCCATTGTTTTCCGACTTGGTTTCTCGATTGGCAAACGAATGGCAGATGGCAGTAATTGCCGTCGAGCCATTTCCAGGCAAAGAGTTGTCAGCAGATGTAAATGAGCGCTTCGCCGAAATGGCCAAGTTGGACGACGGCGTTCACCTGCGCGACCTCACTGAAGCCGCCGATGCACTCTCGGTTTATCGTGTTGGACTCATCGGATTTTGTATGGGTGGCATGTACTGCTTTAAAGCAGCACGAAGTGATCGCTTTATAAAGATTTCATCGTTCTACGGCATGATTCACGTGCCCGAAGGATGGCAGAGCGCAACTCAAGGCGACCCGATGGAATATCTGTACTCGGGTCACCCAGAACGCGTGCTGGCAATCATTGGTGCACAAGACCCATACACGCCACCTGAACAAGTGACAGAACTATTTGAAAGTGGAGTAACGGTGTGTGAATACCCGCACGCAGTGCACGGCTTTGCACATGATGCAACGCGTCCGGCGCATCGGGCCGAAGATGCTGCCGATGCTTTTGCTCGCACCCATGAATGGCTGCTTGCAGATTAATTAGCTAGCGCGAATTTCCATTCGATCGCGCATCAATATTTTGTAACGGCGATCGTGTTGTTCCAACCATCCAAGACGAATAAAACTTGCGATGGCTTTGTTCACGCGCTCGCGCGAGGCGCCCACCATTCCGGCAAGTTCTTCTTGCGTAACTGGTAAGACAAATTCGTTATTTCCACTTGATAGTTCAAGCAAGCGCTTTGCTGTTCGACCGGTGACGTCGAGAAACACGCTGTCCGCGAGCACCTCGTCCATGGTGCGCAACCGCGTGGCGAGCAATTTGATGACTCCCCACAACATGGTTGGGTTTGCTTGCATTTGTTCGCGCACGGGTGCATACGGAATGCGCAGGACAGAGCCTTGTTCGATGGCGCGTGCCATTGCGCTGCGAGGTCCTTCGTCGAGCATGCCTAGTTCGCCAAACAAGTCTCCCGACTCCATGAGTGCAAGCATGCTCTCGCGGCTGTCGAGTGGTTTGTTGCCAATAGCAATGGCGATGCGTCCGCTGAGCACGACGAACAATGCGTCAGGAGCGTCTCCTTCGTTGAACAAAACATCGCCGCGCTGAAGGTTTTGCGTCTTTGCTTGAGCGCAAATCAGAGAAAGCGCACTTGTTGGGGTGTCTGCAAAAAACGAGGTACTTGCAAGAATTTCTTCGTGTGTCATGCGAACTATGACGGTACTACCCTAAATGAACGTGACAACAGCGCCGAATGAAATTGTTTGGACAATTGTGGTTGCCGCAGGCTCTGGCGCTCGATTTGGCGGTCCAAAACAGTTTTCTATGCTTGGCGATCGCCGGGTTTTGGATTGGTCGGTAGAAACAGCTGGCAGTTCAAGCGCAGGGGTAGTAGTCGTACTTCCAGCTGCCGATGCAGAACGCGAAGGCGGCGTTGCTGGTGGCGAGACACGAAGTGAATCGGTGCGGTGCGGACTTGCTGCTGTCCCTGCAGAAGCCACCATTATCTGTGTGCACGACGCTGCTCGACCATTTGCGAGTGCACACTTGTACCGCGAAGTCATCATGCAAGTTCATGCTGGTGCCGATGGAGCGATTCCTGCTTTGCCAGTGACAGACACCATTAAACAAGTCAATTCGCAAAACATTGTTGTCGCGACCCCTGATCGATCTTCGCTTGTTGCGGTACAAACACCGCAGGCTTTTCGAGCATCGGTACTGCGTTCGGCGCACGCATCATCTCCTGAGGGAACAGATGATGCGACACTGGTAGAGGCGATGGGAAAGCAAGTTGTCGTTGTTGCTGGTGAGGCGATGAATCGCAAACTCACTGCGCCAGAGGATCTTGAGTGGGCGCGTGCAATGGCGCACACAGAGGCATAGGAGCAGATCATGACGATACGTACGCGCGTAGGACAAGGTTTTGACATTCATCGTTTTGTTGATGGCCCGAGTGATCGTGTGTTGGTGTTGGGTGGAGTGAAATTTCCAAATGAGAAACCACTCGTAGGACATAGCGATGCAGATGTGATTGCACATGCAGCTGCTGACGCATTGCTCGGTGCGGCGTCACTTGGTGATATTGGAATGCATTTTCCTGACACCGATCCACAGTGGGCCGGAGCAAATTCGCTCACGTTGCTTGCTCATGTAGCCAAGATTGTGCGAGACGCTGGCTATGAAATTGGCAATGTTGATTGCAGCATTGTGTGTGAAAAGCCAAAGATCGCTCCGCATCGTGAAGCGATGCAGGAGTTATTGTCTGATGCCGCTGGCGCGACGATCACCGTAAAAGGTCGACGCGCTGAAGGGCTCGGAGCATTAGGTCGAGAAGAAGGAATTGCCTGCTGGGCAGTTGCAGTCATTGAAAGGACGCAGGCATGAAACCACGAAGCACAGGAGGTGGTCGCGGACCATCACGTGGGGCACCACGAGGAACCAAAAAGCACCGTGGAGGTAAGCCTGCTGCACGTGAACACGATGGCCCGCGTGCGCCGCGCCCAGACAAGCACAGCCTTGGTGGCTCCCAAGTTGAAGGTCGTCAAGCAGTTCGTGAGCTACTCATTGCGCGCAAACGCAAAGCCTATGAAATCTTGATTTCAAACGACCTTGATAAAAACGACATCATTGACGACATTATTGAATTGGCAAATGATCAACGAGTTCCAGTTCGTTATGTACCGCGCAAAGAAATTGAGCGCGAAGCGCGAAGCGAAGCACCTCAAGGAATCATTGCGACTGCAGCAGGAATCCCTGAAGTAGAAATTGGTGACATTTTGAAAAATGCTTCACCATCTCGCAAACCGTTCTTTGTTGCAATTGATGGTGTTACTGATCCGGGCAACCTCGGTGCAATTTTGCGTTCGTGCGATGGGGCTGGTGTTGATGCAGTCGTGCTTCCACGGCATCGCGCAGTGCACATCACGCCTACTGCAGCAAAATCTGCAGCAGGTGCAGCAGAGTACGTTCCTATGTGCATCGTCGGTGGACTACCGACGGCTCTCAAACAACTCAAAGATGCCGGAGTGTGGATTATTGGTCTGCATGACTCTGCGGACAAGAACATTTTTGAAATGGGATCCCTTGCATCCGAGTCGGTGTGCTTGGTACTTGGGGCAGAAGGTCCAGGATTGTCGCGTTTGGTTCGCGAACGTTGTGATCTATTGGTCAGTATTCCGATGCTGGGAGCCTTGTCATCACTAAATGTGTCGGCAGCGGCGGCATTAGCCACATATGAAGTTGTAAGGGCGCGCACAACGAAATAGCCAAACGCCCGTATCATTGAGGCGCTCAATGAATACGCCGGGTTAGCTCAGGGGCAGAGCAACCGCCTTGTAAGCGGTAGGTCGTGGGTTCAATTCCCACACCCGGCTCTGAAATACCGACCATGACTCAATCGGTATGCCCGAGACGGGTACGGTAAATGTATGAGTCAAAACGCACGTCGCCCCCGCCGTGGACCAAGTTCCAACGGTTCAAGTCTCAACTCCACCATGTCAATCGTTGTGGCAGCAGTTGCCGTATTGCTTGGTTTCCTCATTCTGCGTGACATCGGTGGAAGTGATTCATCGACCACAGATATTCCAGTTGATCCAGCGACGAGCGAAACAATCGTTACCGAGACAACACTTGTTGATCCTGCTGTTGTGGAAACAACCTTGCCGCTCACCGGGTTCAAAGTGCAGATCGCTAATGCTTCTAAAGTTTCTGGCAGCGCTGGAGACCTCACCACACAGCTGCAAGGTCGTGGATTTATTGTTCAGCCAGCAATTAACACCGATGCTGCAACGCAAAAACAGACTGCAACTGTTGTGTATTACAACCCAGGTAGCGAAGGCGCAGCAGCGCTTGTTGCAACAACGCTTGGTGGTGTAGCAACGGCACCAATGCCAACTCCAATTCCAACGGAAACGGGAAACATTGGTGAAGCAAGCGTCTTGATTTTGCTTGGAACAGACCTTGCAGGCAAACCGCTTCCTGCGGGCTGATTAACGTCTAGCGAGTAACTCGCGAGATGCTTTCTCAATACAGGTCAGTGTTTGTTCCATAGCGGCTTCCTGGCCAAATGATTCCACCAAGCTGATTGCTTCAATGCGGGATCGTTGCTCTGGTTGTGCATCTCCACAAATGACGGCTACTGGCTTGTTGGCCTTCATGGCAAGTTGCTGAACTCCACCAACAACTTTGCCGTTAAAGCTTTCTTCATCTAGGAAACCTTCGCCCGTAATCACAAAATCGCAATTGTTGATGTGCTCGTGTAGTCCAACTTCGTCGGCAACGATGTCAAACCCCGGAACAAGCTTTGCGCCAAGTGCTGCAAGCCCACCAGCAAGACCGCCAGCAGCACCGGCACCTTCAATTTCTGAAACGTCAACACCGAATTCGTCTTTGTACGTTTGTACAAGGGCGTGTAGTCGAGAGGTAAGAAACTCAATTTGTGCAGGCGTTGCACCTTTTTGGGCTCCGAAAAGCTTCGCTGCGTCGGTGAACTTTGCCCGCACGTCGCACGCTACAAGAAACTCCACGCCACGTAAGCGGGCAGCAGACTTAATGGCACGAATTGCGCCAAGGCCACCATCCACTGTCGCGGAGCCACCCACACACACGATGATGCGTTTTGCACCGTCATTCAGGGCGGTGTCAATCAATTCGCCAGTGCCAATAGTTGATGCAGCGATGACGTCATTGTTTAGCTTTCCGCCAACCAAACTGAGGCCAGAAGCGCGTGCCATTTCAATCACAGCAAGGTCGCGGGAAAGGCGCCACTGCGCATCTACGGGCTGGCCTAGAGGGTTGGTGACGCGATTCGTACGGTTTGGTCCGCCAAGAACCTCAAGCGTTCCCTCACCGCCGTCAGCAATTGGCAACTCAATGCACTCATGTCCATTTTCCCAACAAGCGTGACCAATGGAAGCGGCGACTTGTGCGGCAGTTGCGGTTCCTCGAAATTTATCGACGGCTGCAAGTACACGCATGCCTCATAGGTTAGGTTGCGCGACCTAACATGACCAATGATGTATCTACGAGGAAGACTCCAATGGTCTCTGCTCGTTATCTCTGTTGTGAGCGGCATCATTGCTGTCATGTTGTCTCGCCAAGACAGCGGAGATTCAATTTCCGTGGTAACCACGGTCGAATCAACTATTCCTCAAACGACAACAACCGTGTATCAAGAACCGGTGTTGTACACCGTTGAACCAGGAGATTCGCTCTTTGGAATTGCCGAAAGATTTAGCCTCAATATGGCTGAGCTCATGAATATCAATGGCATTACAGACCCTGATCGAGTCAATGCAGGTCAAGTGTTGAAGTTGCCAGCTGCAACAGGTTTCGTTGCTGTTGCCGGCTCGACAACAATGCTGCCGTAATTATTGTTGCGACTTGCGATATGTCGCAGCAATTTGCGCAATATCGCGCATGATGCGTGCAATATCAAAATCTTTTGGCGTGTAGATAGCTGTTACGCCATTTGCAAGTAAATCATCACGATCTGATTCTGGAATGATTCCACCAAGTACCACTGGTGCAGTTACTCCCACTGCAGCAAGCTCGGCAATGACATCGGGAACAAGTTGCAAATGTGAACCAGACAAGATGGAGAGTCCAACAACATCTGGATCTTCGTCGCGAGCTGATGCCGCAATTTGTGCCGGAGTCAAGCGAATGCCTGAATACACCACTTCCATTCCCGAATCACGTGCTGCAACCGCGATCTGTTCTGCGCCACTGGAATGTCCATCTAGACCAGGCTTGGCAACCAAGAACTTCGGTGGACCACCAGTAATCGAGCGCACAAATTCGGCTACATCGGCGAGCTCGCTCGTGCGTCGGCCTGCAGCAGCGCCAACACCAGTAGGGGCGCGGTATTCACCAAAAACTTGACGGAGCACTTCGCCCCATTCGCCCGTAGTTCCACCTGCTTTTGCCAACTCAACGGATGCATCCATGATGTTGGTGCCGGTTTCGGCGGCGGTGCGGAGTGCAGCAAGTGCAGTATCCACAGCTTTTTGATCTCGAGCTGAGCGCCATGCAATGACATCATCAATCATTTGCTGCTCTACGCGGTGATCAACTTTCAAAATGTTGTCGGCACCACTGAGCGGCGAATCAGTTGATTCAGTAAATCGATTCACTCCAACAACGGTCTGTTCGCCAGTTTCAATGCGGCGTGTTCGCTCAGCCATTGACGACACCAAGCGACCCTTCAACGAATCCACAGCATCGAATGCGCCGCCCATGTCGACAATCTCATTCATTTCTTTCCACGCAGCGTCACGCAGTTCTGCAGTGCGTGCTTCAATAACGTGTGAGCCGTTAAAAATGTCTTCGTGCTCGAGCAAGTCGGTTTCAAATGCGAGTACTTGTTGCATACGCAATGACCACTGTTGATCCCATGGGCGGGGAAGGCCGAGTGCTTCGTTCCACGCTGGCAACTGCACGCTTCGAGCACGCGCCGACTTTGAAAGCGTGACCGCCAACATTTCCAACACGATGCGCTGAATATTGTTTTCTGGCTGCGCTTCGGTAAGGCCAAGTGAGTTCACTTGCACGCCATAGCGGAAACGGCGAGCACGTTCGTCGGTAATGCCGTATCGCTCGGCGCCAATGCGGTCCCATAGTTCGGTGAACGCACGCATCTTGCACACTTCTTCAACAAAGCGGATGCCGGCATTGACGAAAAACGAAATTGAAGCAAAAACTTGTGGGAACTGTTCGTCGCTTACTTGTCCACTTGCACGAACAGCATCAAGAATGTCGATTGCATTCGCTAGCGAAAAGGCAATCTCTTGAACAGGTGTAGCACCAACTTCTTGTAAGTGGTACGAGCACACATTCATCGGATTCCACTTCGGTGCATTCTGCGAGCACCACACGATCATGTCGACGATGATTCGACGTGATGCAGCCGGTGGGAAAATAAAGGTTCCTCGCGAGAGGTATTCCTTCAAGATGTCATTTTGAGTAGTTCCGCGAAGTTGCGAAGTGACCGCACCTTGCTCTTGCGCGTTTGCGACATACAAAGCAAGCAACCAAGCGGCAGGCGCATTGATTGTCATCGACGTGTTCATGTCTGCAGGCGGAATTCCATTGAGCAATGTGCGCATGTGTCCGAGGTGCGCAACAGGCACACCAACTTTGCCAACTTCGCCTCGGGCCAAAATGTGGTCGGGGTCGTAACCGGTTTGGGTGGGGAGGTCGAATGCAATCGACAAACCCGTTTGGCCCTTTGCCAGGTTCATTCGGTATAACTCGTTTGATGCTGCAGCGGTGGAGTGACCCGAATAGGTGCGCATCAACCAGGGTTCGTCGCGGCGATTGGCCATAAATAAAGGTTACGGGTTAAGGGCCACTGAAAGACGATGGAGGTACTCGGAGCGAGGAATTTCCACCGCTCCAAGCGACTCGAGGTGTGGGGTGAGCCATTGAACATCAAGCAGAGTCATGCCGTCCTGGTTCATGGTGTCAACCAGGTGCATCAATGCCACTTTCGACGCATCTCGCACGAGGTGAAACATCGATTCGCCGGCAAAAAGTCGGCCAACACGTATCCCGTATAAGCCGCCAACGAGTACTTCGTTTTCGTCAAACACTTCAACGCTGTGTGCCCACCCAAGTTTGTGTAGTTCTACATATGCAGTAATGAATTGTTCGTTTATCCACCCGCCAGGACGATCAGGTGAAGCACAACCACGCATTACGCGTTCAAAACACGTATCTATTTTGATGTGAAATTTGCGCTGACTTCGACGCATTGACCTTGTGACACGCAATGCATCGAGTGGAATTACACCGCGCAACAGCGGAGACCACCATGCAACATCATCTGCGCCAAGCGCCAGTTCGGATGACATGGGAAACACGCCATTCATGTATGCATGAATCAGTGTTTCTGGTTGCAGGTCTGCGCCGCGACCAACCAAATCGCTCTTTGGCCATTCCTTTGGTGGTGGAAACTTCCAACGACACTCGTCAAGAACTTGAGGTGTGTCGTTCCACATGAGGTTTAGTAGCTGAAGAATCCTTGCTTTGTCTTGCGGCCGAGTTTTCCTTCAGCCAACAATGTGCGAAGCGTTTTTG
>JBJOOQ010000005.1:0-37344 GCA_046051205.1 Actinomycetota bacterium | reverse complement strand
TCAGCCATGGAGAGTGCGCTTGCCAGTGGAGAGGTTGCATGTGTGCTGATGGAACCGGCACTGACGAACATAGGAATTGTTTTGCCGCAAAACGGATACCTAGAAGGTGTTCGTCAACTCACTCGAAAATACGGCGTGATTCTCATTCTCGATGAAACACACACCATCTGTGCTGGCCCGCAAGGAGCATCGCGGCTGTGGGGTATCGATGCTGACATGTTGGTAATTGGAAAAACAATTGGTGGTGGAGTTCCGGTCGCCGCTTACGGCATGTCTGCAGACATTGCACACAAGGTTGAGCATCTGATGCATGGCCACGATCTTGACGTATCAGGTATCGGAGGAACATTGAGTGGTAGTGCTCTAGCCGGTGCTGCAATTCGTGCGACTCTTACACACGCGCTTCGGCAGGAAGATTTTGATATCGCCATCCCACTTGCCACTCGTTGGAGCGAAGGAGTGCAGAATGTCATTAGCCAATACCAATTGCCCTGGACAGTACAGCAACTTGGATGTCGTGCTGAATACTGGTTTTCTGAGCATCCGCACAATGGTGCGCAAGCAGCGGCTTCAGTTAATGACGCCCTTGAGTCCTACATGCACATCTACGCATTAAACAGGGGCATTCTGCTGACGCCATTTCATAACATGGCGCTCATGACGCCGTTTCACAGTGCAGCCGACGTGGATCTACACACTTCGGTATTTAAGTCGTGTGTTCAAGAATTGATTTCATGATCGATATCACGTTGTGGAGTTTCGTTGCAGTTGCCCTAGTTGTTCTGGCAACAGCGTGCACACAGGCAGTTGTTGGTTTCGGATTCGCATTATTAACGGTTCCAATCATGATGCAAATTGTTGGTCTACAACGTGCCGTTATACTTGCGTCCTTGATTGGTACAGCGAACAACGTGTTTCAGTATCGAGATTTGAAACATAATCAAGATAAACCACAAGTTAAACGGTTCTTGTTGGCTTCATGTGTCGGAGCGCCATTTGGACTTATTGCCTTCATCTATGCAAATCAGCAAGTGCTTAAGATCCTGTTAGGAATTGGCGTGCTGTTCGGAGTGTTGTTGCTCGCACGTGGCCGCGATCTCACACATGCTCACGTCAGTCTTGACTGGTCGATGGGGGTCATCAGTGGCTTTCTGTTGACTTCAACATCGACAAACGGTCCACCTCTTGTGTTTGCGATGCAGGCGCGGAAGAGTGACCCGCAGGTTTTCCGTTCGACGCTGAACATGGTGTTTTTAGTCAGTGGCGTCTATGGGTTGGTTTTATTCGCCGCATTTGGTGAAATTGCGTTGTCAGATGTTTGGATTGCCCTTGCACTGCTTCCGAGCATGATCGTCGGTGTATACGCCGGACGATTCATACGTAATCGCGTTGACCCCGATCGTTTTCGGTTATTGGTTTTGGTACTGCTTGCAGTAGCAGGACTGAGCAGTTTGTATTCGGGCCTGCTCGGCTGACACTTTGCTTACTGACCGAACCATTGCAACCAGCCCTCTTTCGAAGTTGGCTTGAATACATAGTTGGTTTCTCGAACTTGTCCGAGGGCAAGAAAAGCTGGATCTGAATAGCGATGTCCTGGATAGACGATGGTGTCAGTTGGTAGAGAAGCGAGCATGCTCAAGCTGTCATACATATCGTCAGGGTTTGAACCGGGAAGGTCGGTGCGGCCGCATCCTTCAAGAAACAATGTGTCGCCTGATACCAAGTTGCCGTCAACGAGGAAGCACTGGCTTCCGGGCGTATGCCCTGGAGTATGCAGCAGTGTGATTGCAATTTCGCCAACATTGATGACGTCACCACCTTCATGCGATGTGAGGTGAGATGCAGATACACCTGTTGTCTTTGTAACCCACTCGGTTTCAGCCTTTTGGATATGGATCGGAATGTTGTTGAGTTCAAGTAATGATGAAATGCCTTCGATATTCCATCCCATCATTTTTCCACCCACATGATCGGGGTGATAGTGCGTGCCGAGAGCACCAACAAGATTCATGTCATCTGACAAAACAATGTCTGAAATTTCATTCACTGCGTACGCAGGATCAACTATGACGCATTCACGTGTTTCCCTGTCACCAATTAAATAGACAAAATTGACCATCTGCTGTGCCATCTGGTCTTGTTTAGCGAAATCAGTACCAGACAACAATTGACGAAAATACAAACGATCATTCATGTTTTCAGACTAGTGACCTACGATGGACACATGGAGCAGCAGTGAAACTTCAGCCGCACGACAGAGTATTGATCGGTGGAGAGCTGGTTGAAATTGGCAGCGAGATAGCCAACGCCTTCTTAGACGGTGACCGGCTTATTGCAACCACCTCTGCAGAAATTTTGCATATTCCCAAATCTGATTCTGATTTGGTTTCGTCCTGCATCAACGAATCAATTGATGCTTTTTCCGCTTTGGGCGACGTTACAGACAGCCAAATCAAGACGTTTTATGAAGGATTCGCTCGCCGTTTACAAGATGAGGCAATCTTCAGTCAGATTCGAGAGGCAAACGAACGAAACGTTGCTGATGCGCAGGCTAAGGGACGTTCGACGACTCGTTTGGTCTTGAGTGAATCTATGCGCCAAGACATGATCGATGCTTTGTTGATATGGAGTGAATTAGTTTCATCGAGTACCATGCGCGAGACATTGAACCACGATGGGTGGTCCATTGAATCTCATGTAGCGCCTCTTGGAGTGGTCGGATTTGTTTTTGAAGGTCGCCCTAACGTTTTTGCAGATGCGACAGGAGTGCTCGCAAGTCGCAATGTGTGCGTGTTCAGAATTGGTAGCGATGCACTAGAGACCGCTCGCGCAATCATGGACCTTGCAGTAATGCCGAGCCTGCAAGAGGCTGGGCTTCCGGCTGCATCTGTTTTGCTCCTGCCGTCAAAGACACATGCTGCAGCGTGGGCCTTGTTCTCTGACAAACGATTGTCACTTGCTGTGGCGCGGGGTAGTGGATCTTCTGTTGCACTACTTGGTGAGATTGCTCAGCAACACGGCATCCCAGCAAGTCTGCATGGCACCGGTGGCGCTTGGATGGTTGTTTCCGATGTTGTAGACGTTGATCGGCTGAAGAATGTGGTTCAGAACTCACTAGACCGAAAAGTCTGCAACACATTGAACACTGTGGTGCTTGTCGAAGGTTCGTTGGGTAAGTCCTTACAGGCAGTTATCGATGGTGTAGTTCGTGCCGCACTTAAGAGGAATACTCATGCGGTCTTGCATGTTGATGGGAATGTGTCTTCTGCATTATCCAACTTCACTGTTCCGCATGATTTTGTAATTGAAACAATAGATCACTCAAATCTTGGAACTGAGTGGGAGTGGGAAAACACGCCCGAGCTATCCATTGTGGTTTCCGAGAATGTGAATGCTGCGATTGATTTGTTTAATGCGCAATCACCGTCTTTCGTTTTATCAATTATCTCTGATGATGAATCGGAAATTGATCTGGCTTGGAGCAGGTCTAACGCACCATTCTTCGGCGATGGCATGACTCGTTGGGTTGATGGACAGTATGCATTAAACAAACCAGAACTGGGTTTATCCAACTGGCAAAACGGTCGTACGTTTGCTCGTGGAGGAATTTTGAGTGGCGACTCTATTTACACGGTCCGTTATCGCGTTAGACAGTCCGATGCCGAGGTCAAGCGTTAGCAAACGACATGTTGTCAATAAGGCGGACCCCGTCGACAATAATTGCCGCGACGATTACATCGTTTTCACTTACTGTCTGAACCTGCTCCATGGTGCCATTGCGAACGACTGAAATGTATTGCACTTCTATTGCAGAATCTCGCGAAACATCGTTAGAAACAGTCTCAATCAATTCCTGTGATTGAGACTTGCCGTCATTCCACAATGAGACTGCCTTCTTGAGTGCGATGTTCAATGAGGCTGCGCTTTCGCGTCCAGATGGGGTGAGGAATCTATTGCGGCTTGACATTGCCAATCCATCAGCGTCGCGCATCGTTTTGCACGGTGTAATAACAATGTTGGGGTGTAGTTGTGATGCCATGTCATTGATTACTGCAACTTGCTGGTAATCCTTTAGGCCGAAGTAGGCGACCATTGGCATTACCACTGAAAAGAGTCGATCGACAACTGTTACGACGCCAGCAAAGTGTCCTGGCCGATCTGCGCCTTCGTAACCCAATGCATTGCTTGAAGGTGTGATTAATTCCACTACTTCCTCTGGGAACAGGTCGTTTTTCACAGGAGCGAAAACCGCATCAACATTCGCATGAGCGCATAACTGAAAGTCGGTTTCCTCGGTACGTGGGTATCGCGTGAAGTCGGTTTCCGAATTGAACTGCAATACATTCACGTAGATGCTTACGACAACGATGTCACAACTAGCTTTCGCCTTGTCAATAAGGCTGATATGACCCGCATGTAGAGCACCCATTGTTGGAACAAACCCAACTGTTAGGTGTTCCGATAATGAATCACGCCAAGTTTGAAAACTTGATCGGCTAGTGAAAAGAGTGGTCATCGTCTGGCCACGATCCATTTCGAACTTCTTCAACAAATTGTTTGCACGCATCTACGCTCGTTGAACGAATATCTGCATACTTGCGTGTGAACTTCAAGGTGTTTTGTGTTAATCCAAGAATGTCGTGAAGGACGAGCACTTGTCCATCACAATCGGGTCCGGCGCCAATCCCAATGGTTGGAATTGAAACTTTGTTTGTGATTTCTTTGGCAAGATTCCGTGGAACACCTTCGATGACAACAGCAAAGGCTCCAGATTGCTCTACCGAGTGTGCATCTTCGAGAAGTCGTTCGCGTCCACCAGCTTCACGACCATCAACTCGCCCCTGCACACGATGACCACCCATTCGGTGATAGCTCTGTGGAGTCAACCCAATGTGGCCCATCACAGGAATATCGACACGTGAAATTGCGGCGATGGTGTCAAACATTGTGACTCCACCTTCCAATTTCACAGCAGCTGCGCCAGCCTTCACAAGACGAATCGCACTTCGCACAGCTTGCTCCGTATTGACCTGGTATGAACCGAACGGAAGATCTCCAATGATCAAAGCCCGAGGATTTGCCCGCGCTACTAACTTCACGTGGTATTCCATTTCCTCAAGCGTGACAGGAATGGTGTTTGCGACACCCTGAACGACTGAGCCGACGGAATCGCCTACAAGAATCATGTCGACCCCAGATTCATCGACAATCCGGGCAAAGGTTGCGTCGTAGGCAGTGATCATGCTCAGCGGCTTTCCCGTGCCTTTGTTTGCCATCACCATTGGCACGGTGATTCGTGGTCGCGATTGCGCTTCAGTCACAAATTCAGGCTACCGATTAGATTGCACATCATGATTTCGGCCAAATCGCGCGCACTCAAGGAGCTTTTGGCTCATGCTGCTTGGGGTTGGCTTTCACTTCACGGATCCATTGGACCGGACACATCGCGTGGAAAGCGCTTCGGGGCATTCGGGCACAACAGCATCATCTGTTTCCCTCAGACCACAGTGTTTAATGAGCAATACATCCACATTGGCGCTAACACCATGATTGGAAGCCATGTTGCTCTCTCCGCGGGAATGATTCCTGGTCAACAGTGTTTAACCAATCCTGTCGTGCGTATAGGAGACCGTTGTTTAATTGGGCGGGGCAGCGGAATCGTTGGCCACTTAGCAATTGATATTGGTGATGATGTTTGGACAGGTCATCACGTCTACATCACGGATCAAAACCATGGATATGAACAAATTGATCTACCAATCTCCATGCAAACGCAACCAGAAAAGCCTGTCGTAATCGGGGACGGTTCGTGGATTGGGGCGGGGAGCGTGATTCTGCCTGGTGCTCACATCGGTAAGCACGTTGCAATCGGTGCCAATTCAGTGGTGAACGGAATTATTCCTGATTACAGCGTTGCAGTTGGCTCTCCTGCAAAAGTGATCAAGCAGTATTCAGAACATTCTGGCTGGTTGCCAGCAAACGAATTTAGATAGACAGATCCATTGGGATCTTGCACGATGTCATGCGATTATCGGCAGCAAAAGTTGAGATCTTCTCGCTGATGGGTAGTCCTTCAAACATGGACTCAGAGAACGGCTCGTTGACCCCGGTTCGCAGCAATGCTGTGTAATCCCTGCGGTCTTTAATGAGCTGAATGTAGTCGGCGATCCACAACGGAACTATTGCTTTGCCCTTTGCATCCGAAGGTGAAACTTCAGAAATTTCTGTGATCGCTGCTTCAAGTGTGTCAGTTGCCTTGTCCACTAGGTCGGCTCGTTCGCTCAGCGCATTGACACCCGCATCGGAGATCTGACGAAGGTCGGCAAGCGCTAGTCGCTCTTGCATTGCTTGTTTGCAAATACCTTCTGCTCGTTGTGTCCACGCCTCGTCGTCAATCTTGTTGACAGATTCTTTTGAAGCAAATCCAAAGGCGTATATCCACATCGCAATAAGACCAGTGATTGATATTCCGATAACCGTTCGAGCAGATATACGAGAAATTCGTTGCCAGGTTGTTCGATTAGCGTTATTTGGGTTCGTCACGATGTGAATAGTACTTCACTCATCTCTGTTTCCTACTCCGCATCTTTGACACTGAAGTAGAGTTGCGCCAATGGAACAGTCTCGGTTTCGGTTAGCGATTTCGCTACTTCGACAGTTGCTGAAGTTGCATCCGCGACCGTTTCTCATCGCCGTTGCTGGTGCCTCCGTGTATGCCATTTGTACTGTCGCATCCAGTTTCGGATTGGGTTATGTCGTCGATGAAGTGATCATTCCTCGGTTTCAAAGTGACATCATCAATCAGCAAACATTTGTCACGGCATCATTCATCGTCATTGGTATTGGTCTTTTGAGGGCGGTAGGGGTCGTCATTCGTCGTTCGTACGCGGGTATTTCTCACTGGTCAACATCTGAGTCATTATCAACGGAGCTCATTCGACACACCATGCGACAGCCAACTGCTTGGCATCAGAAGCACATGACCGGTGACTTGGTTGCACGGGTTGGCGTCGATTCGGATACTGCCGCTTCTGTACTTGGGCCACTTCCGTTCAGTACTTCAGTGGTGTTACTTGTGGGTTTGACAAGTATTTGGCTAGTCGTGATTGACCTTCCACTTGGCCTGTTGGCAGTCACCATCATTCCGTTGTTGTTCGCTCTGAATCTTGGATACCAAAGACGCATAGATCGACATTTCGACTCTGCCCAAAAGGCATTAGGAGATCTGTCGGAAGCTGTTCACGAGAGTTTCGACGGCGTCATGGTGGTGAAGGCTTTCGGAGCCGAAGACAGGGAACATGTTCGCCTCGGTCGTATTTCATCAAAGCTGAAAGATGCTCGCATCAAAGCTGTGAATGCACGAGCGATCTTTGAAGCGCTTGTTGACGGAACTCCATCACTTGTGAATGTCGCGTTGATTGCATTTGGAGCAATTCGGGTTCGCAACGGCGCCCTAACAATTGGAGAGTTATCAAGTTTCATCTATTTGTTTACTTTGCTCGTTTTTCCGTTAAGAATCATTGGCTACCTGCTGAGTGAGATTCCACACTCATCAAGTGGCTTCAAGCGTGTGCGCGAAATACTCGATGAGCCAATAGAGACGCAACCAGAGATCAACCTTCTTCCGCAAAACTCTGATATTGCAGTTCAAGTAGTAGATGCATCATTTTGCTACTCAGAGTCAGAACAGCCGATCTTTTCTCATGTCAATTTTTCTGTTCCAGTGGGTTCAACGGTTGCAGTTGTAGGTGAAACGGGTGCGGGCAAGTCAACACTGCTAAAGATGATCGCAGGCTTGATTCGTGCTCAACATGGATCGGTTCACCTAACTCGAGGCGGACCGGCGATTGTTTTCCAAGAGCCATTCCTTTTTTCGGGTTCCCTTCATTTCAACTTGACGCTAGGTAAGTCGATTCATGTTCCCGATATTGCTCGCGCGTTGTGGGCATCAGTGAGTGAAGAGTTCGTTTCGGATCTTGAAAATGGCATTGACACGATTGTTGGCGAACGCGGAATCAGTTTGAGTGGTGGCCAAAGACAGCGAATTGCTTTGGCCCGTGCAATTGCAAGTGGACGCCAAGTTCTCTTGCTCGACGACACAACAAGTGCACTTGATCCTGCAACCGAATCATTGGTAATCGAGCGCCTTTCGTCACTGTCTAGTACGACCACGACAATTGTGGTCGCATCGCGACCGACAACGGTCAAGATCGCTGATCATGTGCTGTTTGTACACGAAGGCAAAGTTCATGAATTGGCTACACATGAAACTCTCATGAGCAGTAATTCGGCATACGCCAATTTGATGAAATCCTTTGAAATGGATCGGAAAGCATCATGAGCACCGATCTAGAACAGAGATTCCCGTCTGCACGAATCATCGGCAGAGGAGTAACGGTTGCTCCTGCATTAAAGAGTGGCATTGGATTGACATTCGTACTGGCCATGTTTGGCACTGGCGCGCGTCTGGTAATTCCAATCCTTATCCAGCAGTCGATTGATCATGGATTGCAGCCCGGTCGGGTCGACATTGATTACATCATGCGGCTGTGCCTCATTGGCGCACTATGCGTCGTGCTGTCGTCGTTTTGCTTACGTGAAGCTACCCGTCGACTCGGAACGAAGGCGGAAAGCGGACTCTTTGCGTTACGGTCTCAGCTTTTCGACCACATACATCGACTGAGTCTTGAAGAGCACAACAATGAAAAGCGCGGCGCATTGGTGTCACGTGTAACAAGCGACATAGAGACGCTCACACAATTCTTCTCGTGGGGCGGTCTTGGATTATTGCTGGAAGGCTCGCAGATGATTGCAGTTGCTGCGGTAATGCTTGCTTATGACTGGCGTCTTGCTCTTGTTGCCTTCATCACTAGCGCACCCCTTGTGTTCGTTCTGCGTTATGTTCAATCGCGTTTAGTTAATGCCCACAATCTCTCGCGAGAACGAAATGCTGATTTCCTCGGTTCGGTATCGGAACTCATGGCTGGTGCGGAAACGTTGCGTGCCTATGACGCTGAGCAATCAATGATTGACACTGTTGCTGTGTCGATGCGCAACCGCAAGAAGAGCAACATACGCGCTGGAGTAATTGGCGCTTTCCTTTTTCCAAGTGGTGAAGTATTTGCAGTATTCACCGTTATGGCGGTTGTCGGTACTGGTTTACTTATTGGTCCAGCGGGTGGGCTTACGTCCGGAGCGCTAGTCGGCTTCGTGTTCCTTACTTATCGTTTTCTTGAACCCATTGCCGAATTCACAGAAATCATCGATCAAGTGCAGAGCGCTGTCGCTGGGTTGCGAAGAGTGTTGGGTGTTTTGGATACTCCTATTGGTCCACCACAGTCACCACACCCGCGCCCACTTCCACAAGGCGGATTATCAGTTGATCTGAAAGATGTGAGTTTTGCGTATGGCTCCAGACTTGATGAATCAGACGATGACACACCGGTGCTCCATGACATCTCGTTGCACATTGCGTCCGGTCAACATGTCGCATTAGTCGGGCCGTCTGGTTCGGGAAAGACGACCATCGCCCGCCTTGTTGCGCGGTTAACTGATCCGACCATTGGGCGGGTGCAAATTGGTGGAGTAGCGCTGACTGAGGTTGCAAATGACGAATTGCGACGGAGACTTATTGTCGTTCCACAAGAGCCATTCCTCTTTGCCAACACCATCGAGTACAACTTGCAGTTCGCAAACCCAGAAGCATCCGCGCAAATTATGGTCGATAGCTTCACGGAACTTGGGCTGGCTGACTGGCTCGAAAGTTTGCCTGCTGGGCTACAGACGCAGGTTGGACAGCGCGGATCGTCGCTTTCAGCAGGTGAGCGACAGTTGGTGGCGCTCGTCAGGGCTTCCATTGTCAAGCCAGATGTACTTGTGCTCGATGAAGCGACATCTTCGGTTGATTCGCTCACTGAAGTACGAATATCTCGTGCGCTAGAGCGTTTAGCGGTTGGACGAACCACCATATCGATAGCCCACAGGCTGTCGACGGCTTCGCGCGCAGATCGTGTGATCATGCTTGAAAATGGTCGAATCGTTGAAGACGGTTCCCATCTCGCATTAATTTCTGCTGGTGGAAAGTATGCATCACTTTATGAAACGTGGATTAACTCGACAAGCGGTGCAAGTAATGATTAAGCATCGACTGGTTGCAGTTGCACTTGTTGTTTTTGTACTCACGTCCTGTAGCGAGTCGCAAGAAACGCGCGCCGTTTGTTCGCATGCTGCCGAATTGGAATCTTCGCTTGTAGCAACTGGAGTTGCGGTTGAAAGTTTCTCCACAATTTCACGACGACAACTTCAAAGCACAGTTGCGGTACTAACCGGAACTCTTTCCATCATCAATGACATAGCTCCCTCCGCAGTAAAACCTGAAGTGGAGCAAACCAAGCGCGCATACGAAGAGCTGTCGGTGGCTTTACAGAATGTGTATTGGGACGGCAAGGTCGCAGAGGTCGACGCCAATGTGCAAAACGCTATAGAGAATTTAGTACGCAATGACAACGTGGAATCACTCGAGGCACTCAGAGCGTTCATTGCAGAAGAGTGCAAAGTGGAGATTTCTCAAGGCATCAATGCTGCGCCTGGAGACGATCAGTCGGTGAGTTCTACTTCTCTGGTTGTTGAACCTCAGCCCGACATTAACTATGGCTTTGATAACGAAGAGACTGCAATTAAGTCGTATGCCTACTTGATTGCGGAGCAACGCGGATTAGCCATAACTTCTGAACAAGCTATGTGTCTGGGTACGCGAATGATCAGCGTCGCTGAAAACAACCCAACGCTGAGTGATGATGTGTATGAAGCCACACTGACAGCAGCATTCAGCGAGTGCGGCATAGCTGTCAACTAGATTGACGGTTATGGAAATCGTTCTTATCCGTCATGCAGAGCCAGAGTGGGTAAAAGCCGGTAAGAGCGTTGTCAATCCGCCTTTGACAGAGAGAGGAAGCCGTCAAGCAGAGTTGCTAGGCCAGCGATTGTCTGACGAAAAGTTCGACCATGTTTTTGTTTCGCCGCTGCAGCGCACTCATTTGACGGCGCAGCCGACACTCGATCGTCAAAATCGAAAGTTAGAGATTGAGCCGTTCCTTGAAGAGATCCGCGAACCCTCGTGGCATGGTGCGCCAGCAGAGCAAACCATCAAGGCATATCGGGATGAGGTGAAAAACGCATCTCATGAACGGTGGAACGGTCTGAAAGGCGGCGAGTCGGTTAAGGACTTCGTACAGCGCATTCACACTGGAGCTGCCGAATTTCTCGAGCGCAATGGGGTTCACCGTCTCAACACCGAATTGCCTGTTTGGCATATTGATAAACCGGGCGAAAGGTTTGCGTTCTTTGCTCATGCTGGCACGAACAGCGTTTTGATCTGCCATCTACTCGGAATTTCAGCAACTCCGTGGGAGTGGGAGAGGTTCATCATCAACCATGCTTCACTCACAACGATTAAGGCAATCAAATTAGGTGATGGCTATGCCTTTAGTCTCGAACGGCTCAGTGATGTTGAGCATCTATCTGAAGAGGATCGCACACGATAAAAGTTGTTGACGGAATCGCTGATGATTCTCACATCACCAACGATTCCGTCAACCTTTATTCGGCTGAACAGTTACGGTTGCGGGAGCAATTCCGTAACGTTGCAAGCGTCAACAGCTTTAACAAGTGGGTATGGGTTCACTGCAGCGCCACCCTTTGGGTGAACTTCGAAGTGCAGGTGGTTTGAAGTTGCACCGGTTGATCCGAGATAACCGATGATCTGGCCTGCTCGCACTGTCTGTCCGGCTGCAAGGCCAGCAGCAAATCCATCCAAGTGGGCGTAGAAGAAGTACGTACCGTCGGCGATGGTGAGACGAATTGAGTTTCCGCTCAATGCTCCACCAGTGAGCATCTTGCTGATTACACCGTCAGCTACTGCGTAGATTGCTAGTCCTCGTGCACCAATGATGTCTACACCTTCGTGAAGACGGCCACCAGGACGTGGAGCATGCCATGAATCGGTGAAGCCGCAACGACCCTGAACAGGAAATGCCTGCAATGTTGGCAAACCAAGTTCTGCAAGTGAAGGGATAAGACCAAGTGCTGCAGCTGTTGGAGCATCAAGAGCTGTTGTGACATTCAATCCTTGTGCGGACTGAAACTTTCCGATAGAAACCGAAGTTGCAACACCAAACACGCCGTCTGCGCCACCCTTAACTTCGATGCCTGCGGTGATGAGCGCGTTTTGCAAGGTGCGAACGTTCTCACTCTTTTGACCACGAACTGGAAGCGAATCAATGGTGATTGTTGAACCAGATGCTGGTGCTACAACTACTGCAGGGGCGGCAACAGGAGCCGATGCGGCTGCAACGGTTTTCTTTGCGGTCGGTTTTGCAACAGGTGCTGGTGCTGCGAGTAGTCCAAGTGCGATTGCGGTTGATTCATCAACAGACTTGGTTACTGACAGACCTTTTAAGGCCTGAAATTTTCCGAGGGCGATCGAAGTTGCCAATCCAAATTTGCCATCAGCGCCACCCTTCACTTGAACACCGCTGTTGATAAGAGACTGCTGAAGTGACCACACAGCATCTCCAGATGAACCAACGGTTGGGAAGTTCGACTTTGACAATGGGGCAACATCAACAAGACCCAAAAACTTTGCAGTCTTTGCATCAAGGGTTCCCGTAGGAGCAAATCCAGCGATTTTCTGCAGTGACTTCAAAGCGACTTGCGTAGCGGCGCCAAATGAACCATCAATGCCGCCCTTGATTGTGAAACCACGCGCAACGATTGCTTGTTGCATGCGCGTTACTTCTGGGCCAGATTCGCCCAACTTTGGAAGGGAAGCCGACTTTGCGGACATGGTTTGTGCCGCTACTGGCGTGGCTGTAACCGAAGTAGATACTGTTGCAACACTGAGCGATACTGCTGCTGCAATGATTGCCTTGCGAATGATTCCTGCGTTCATGTTTTGCTCCCTTGACTTGCTGGTGTGAGACCCGCATAAGGGATCGGCCAGAATCAGAGGAACTTGAGGAAAAAAACACAGAAAATGTTTCTATTAACACTGAGAGTGGTCAAAAGGAATTAATTGTGGTCTAATGACCACAGAATGTGCTCATCGGAACAATTGGAAGCCGGTGAACCCCTTCATTGCAGAGAACGGGGTAGCGTCGCGACGATGCCTCCTCCCGAAATATCAGCTTTGAGGTTCAGAAGGGTCGTTTGGATCGCCTTCGGATCGCTTTACGCCATCATCGTCACTGGCTCGTTGGTGCGATTAACGGGTTCCGGCTTGGGCTGTTCAGACTGGCCCAATTGCAACGAAACCAAATTTGTTGATGTTTCGTCGGGTCATGCAGCGATAGAGCAGATCAATCGACTATTCACTGGTTTCGTTGCGGCTTCAGTGATTTTGGCCGTTTCAGCATCACTGTTTCTGAATCCACGTGTGAGGCGAATAACCGCTAATGCCGGAGTCTTGGTTTTTGGAGTGTTGGTTCAAGTGGTTCTTGGAGCATATGTTGTTTTGACAGGCCTTAACCCATGGTCAAACATGGCGCATTTTCTGGTGTCAATATTCCTGGTTTCCTCGGCATTTTTGTTGATCAAACGCGTTGAACTCTTGATCCATCCGCAAGACAATCGTGAATGTCCGGATAAACGTCTTCGACAGTTGCTGTTTGCAAGTGCGTGCCTGGTGATGTTCCTCGGCACAGTAGTTACTGGGGCCGGACCGCATTCGGGTGCTGAGCAGGTCACACGGTTGGGGATCGACGTCAGGTTTGCCACCCAATTGCACTCAGCATCGGTCTGGATATTGGTTTTCCTGGCTGTTGTACTGGCGGTAAGGGCTCGTAAAAAAGCCGTGCGATGGGAGATTGAAGGACCTTCAATCTTGCGCCTTCTTGCGGCAATTAGTGCCCAGGGCTTCATTGGGTACGTTCAGTATTTCGGTGGTGTACCAGCCCCTCTCGTTGCTATTCACATCGCCTTATCCGTTGTTGTGTGGCTTTGCGTGTTCGCGGTGTTTCTTCCTGCCAGTACCCTGCTTGTGCTTGACTAGAGGCACGCAAAGTTTGGGGATGCAGTGACTGAAAAGAACAATTCGAAATCCCGCATCTTCGCTGTAGGTCGGGCTTTCGCGGTTGTAGTCGGTGCGCTCATCATGTTCGCCGCTCCCGGTGTGGCCAGCGCTGCCGAATCGGAGAATTCGATCATCGTTTCGGTGCAGAATCAGGCGAATAACAACGGAGTATCTGAAAAGAAACCTGTTGCTGGTGTAAAAGTTTCAGTGTCTAATCCATCAGGTCTCGCAATAGGCGAAGGTGTTACCGACAGTGCCGGACTGGCAACCATTCCAGTGCCAGCGAAGGACGATTACGTAGTCACCCTTGACGTTGCATCGCTACCGAGTGGAGTCACACTTGTTGAAGGCACAAAGACAGTTGTCAACATCGTCAAAGACTCTTTTACTACGAATTCAAAACGAGTCACGTTCTTTGCCGGTTCCGCAGGGGAGTCGGGTGCAAGTTTGTTCGACCGAATTTCGCAGCGTCTAGTTGACGGCATTCGACTCGGCCTGATTATTGCTATTTGCTCTGTCGGGCTTTCGTTGATCTTTGGCACGACGGGCCTCACCAATTTCGCGCACGGAGAAATGGTCACCTTCGGTGGTCTCATCGCATTTTGGTTCAACGTCTTGCTTGGCATTCCACTTCTTATCGCGGCTCCATTGGTCATTGCACTTGGAGGTGTACTTGGACTTGCGATGAATGGAATCATCTTTGCCAAATTACGCAAGCGCGGAATCGGACTGATTTCACAGCTTGTTGTCTCTGTCGGTCTTTCGATCATGCTTCGCAATATGTATCTGTATCAATTTGGTGGACGGACACGTCCGTTAGACGATTTCAGTTTGCAAGTAGCAAAAAGCTTTGGTCCTGTCAGCATCACGATGAGAGACCTCACGACCGCAATCATTTCATTGGTCGTACTACTCGGTGTCGCTGCATTTCTTCAGCGCTCGCGCACAGGTAAAGCAATTCGCGCGGTGTCAGACAATCCGTCGCTTGCATCTTCAACTGGTATTGATACTCAAAAGATCATTCGAGTTGTGTGGTTTGCTGGTGGAGCGCTTGCCGCGATGGGCGGAGTGTTTCGTGGTTTGGATGAGCAAGTCGGATTTGAAATGGGATCGGGTTTGATCTTCTTGATGTTCGCCGGCATCACGCTTGGTGGACTTGGATCGGCTTACGGTGCGCTCATCGGCGGCTTCTTCGTCGGTTTGCTAGTTGAATTGGCGTCGCTCGTCGTTCCAGCCGAACTGAAGAATGCTCCAGCTCTATTGATCTTGATCATCGTTCTCGTGGTTCGTCCTCAAGGAATACTCGGACGTAAGCAGAGGGTTGGCTGATATGGACATCATCAAGATTCTTGAAAACACCATCTCGGCATTCTTTGGTATTGATGCCGCATACTTCGCATTGGCTGCGATTGGACTCAATATTCAATTCGGATATACGGGTCTTCTGAATTTCGGTCAATCAGCGTTCATGGCATGTGGCGCCTACGGATTAGGAATGACGTCTCAGTACTTCGGAGTGGGAATGTGGTGGGGCATACTCATCGGCCTTGCCCTCGTCATTATCCTCGGCCTACTTGTTGGTATTCCAACGTTACGATTGCGAGCCGACTATTTGGCAATCGTGACTATTGCTACTGCCGAGATTGTGCGGCTTGTTGTCCGTTCAGTTCGATTCAAAGAATATTTCGGCGGAAGCGACGGCATCAACAGTTTTAGCAAGTCATTCAGAGATCTGAGTCCATTCGACCCAGGTGCTCAGTATGGAGTGCGACCATTCCAGTACAGCGGATACTCCTTGTGGACAATGATCGTGGGTTGGTCACTCGTCGTCATCTTCTCCTTCTTGGTCTATCTGTTGATGAAGAGTCCATGGGGTCGCGTTGTTAAGGCCATTCGTGAAGACGAAGATGCGGTCCGCAGTTTGGGCAAGAACGTCTACAGCTACAAGATGCAGTCCCTCATTCTTGGTGGAGTAGTTGGAATGTTCTCGGGAATGATTTTCGCTCTTGACCGCGGCTCTGTGCAGCCAGACAATTACAGCCGCGACGTCACGTTCTACGTGCTTACAGCGTTGGTGCTCGGTGGAGTAGCAAAAGTCAGCGGTTCAGTTATCGGTCCAATGATGTTCTGGGGTCTCTATGTATTTAGCGACAACTTCTTGCGCGAACTCACCAAAGATCGTCCATTTGAAGTGTTTGGCATCGGAATCATCCAGAAGTCGCAAGTGGGTCCTGTCAACTACATGTTGATTGGACTTGGACTCATGTTGCTGATGACTTTTAGGCCTCAAGGCGTATTCGGAAGCAAAGAAGAGATGGCTTTAGATGGACGCTGAGCGGACCTACACGGAACTTGCGCAGCGTGCCCGCGCGGCATTGGCTTCGGTTAATGCATCACCAGGGGTGGCCAAACCCGATCCGATTTTGCTCGCTGAGAATGTGCGTAGGAACTTCGGTGGTGTAACGGCTGTAGATGTTCAGCACCTAGAAGTGCAGCGTGGCTCGATAACCGCACTGATTGGTCCAAACGGTGCGGGTAAGACAACGCTGTTCAACCTGTTGACCGGATTCGATACACCAGACAACGGCGAATGGATGTTTGATAGCAAGAACCTCAAGAAGGTTGTTGCTCACAAGACTGCAAGCCTTGGCATGGTTCGTACATTTCAGTTGACCAAGAGCCTCACCAAGCTTTCAGTCATCGAGAATATGAAGCTCGGCGCAACTCACCAGATGGGTGAGAAGTGGTGGAATGGTTTGTTGCCATTCCGTTACCGCAAGCAAGAAGCGATGATTGAACGTCGTGCAGACGAGTTGTTGAAGCGATTCAAGCTTGATCACATGCGTGACCAATACGCAGGAACTCTTTCGGGAGGTCAACGCAAATTGCTGGAGATGGCTCGTGCGCTCATGACCAACCCTCGACTAGTCATGCTTGACGAACCTATGGCGGGTGTGAACCCTGCTCTAAAGCAAAGCCTCAATGAGCACATTCGTGGTTTACGTGACGACGGCATGACTGTGCTGTTCGTAGAACATGACATGGACATGGTGCATGACATCTCAGACTGGGTTGTGGTTATGGCAGAAGGAAGAATTATCGCCGAGGGCACACCTGAGCAAATTTCGGCGAACCCTGCAGTGATCGAGGCTTACCTCGGAACCCACCAGGGCAAGTCGCTGCTCGAAGAGGAGAATGCATAATGTCCGATGATCGCATTCTCGTTGTAGACGAACTTGTCGCTGGTTACATCCCAGAAGTGAACATTCTGAATGGTTGCAACATTGAAGTTCGTAAAGGTGAGTTCGTTGGAGTAATTGGTCCCAATGGAGCAGGCAAGTCAACTGTGTTGAAAGCAATCCTTGGGCAGTGCGGTGTGCGATCAGGTCAGGTTCGTTTCCTTGACAACGACATCACTGGCATGAAAGCTCACGAACTCGTCGAACAAGGTGTTGGCTATGTTCCTCAAACCCAGAACGTTTTTCAAAGCTTGACAGTTTCCGAGAATTTAGAGATGGGTTGCTTCATCAAGCCGAGTGTGTTTGAAGAGCGCTTCGAGTATGTGACCTCGTTGTTTCCGAAGCTGCGCGAGCGTGCGAATCAGCGAGCCGGTTCGCTATCGGGCGGCGAGCGTCAAATGGTTGCAATGGGGCGTGCACTCATGATGGAACCTAAATTGCTGCTTCTTGACGAACCAAGTGCTGGTTTGTCGCCAGCGTTGCAAGACGAAGTATTCATTCAGTGCAAGCGCATCAACGCAGAAGGTATTGCGATCTTGATGGTGGAGCAGAATGCACGTCGTTGTTTACAAGTGACGGATCGCGGTTACGTTCTGGACCAGGGCAAGAATGCCTATACGGGCACTGGTCGACAATTGCTTGAAGACCCAAATGTCATCAAGTTGTACTTGGGCACGCTCGCAAAAATGACCGGCGGCTGAACGGGCCCTTGCGGCGATCTAGCCGCATCATTTCAGACAAATAGAAAGGCCCCCAACCTTTCGGCTGGGGGCCTTTCTTAATCTGACAGAGTCAGGGATTACTTACCCGAGTCGAAGTTTTCGCCGAGTGCGTTACCCATGTTGCCGTCACAACCGTAAACCTTCTTAGCCTTAGGTCCGATGCCTTGCTCCACCATGGTGCGCAAGATACGTGAACCTTCGTCGAATGTTACGAGCATGATTGCATCTGGGTTAGCAGTCTTGATTTCGCCAACTTCAGCATCGAATGTCGTTGCTTTCGGATCGTAGATCTTCTTGCCAACAACAGTTACACCTGCTGCTTCAAGATTTGCTGCGATCGCATCTGCAAGACCCGTTCCGTAAGCATCGTCCAACGCCATGATGTACACAGTTGCTGCGCCGTCACCTGCGATGAGGTTTGCAAGCACTGCACCCTGAAGCTTGTCAGCTGGTGCGGTACGGAAGTACAGACCATTGTCAGCGTAGGTTGAGAGCTTGTCCGACGTGTTCGCAGGGCTGAACTGGATTACGCCAGCTGCTGTGATCTTGTCGATTACGGTCAATGTCACTGAAGACGAAGCTGCACCGATAATTGCGTCAACATTTTCTCCGAGGAGACGGTCAACGGTGGTGCTTGCTGTATCAGTGCTGGTGTCACCCGAGTCACCCTGAACGTACTCAACTGGCTTGCCAAGAACGCCGCCAGCCGCATTGATGAGGCTGATTGCATACTCAACACCAGCGAATTCTGGTGGTCCGAGGAATGCGAGTGAACCGGTTTCTGGCAAGAGCGAACCGATCTTCAATACGCCGTCACCCTTACGCTCTACAGTTACTTCAGAAGCAGGAACGATGTCCGACTCTGGAGCGTCTGCAAGAACGTACGAAGCATTTTCGTACTTGAAGCGGTTGTCTGCACCAAAGGTAAGAACGCCGTACGAAGCATTAACTGGCTCGCCGTTTCCGTTCATGTCCTGTGGACCAGATGCACCTTCATAGTTGACGTCTCCGCCAGCTGCAATGATTGCTACACATGCTGCGAAATCGCTGCATGCTTCGCCGCCTGCTGAAACTGCTTGGATCTGTGCGGCAAGTGCACTGCCGTCAGTCTTTGCTGCTTCTGCTGCAAGAGCAACGAGCATTACTGAGTCAAATGCTTCTGCAGCATATGAATAGTCTTCAAGCGCTGTGTTGCCTTCGGCAACCCAGAACGCGTTCATACCATCTTTGAACTCAGCTGAAAGGTTGACGAGTGGCATGGTGCCCTTCATTCCTTCCAACTCGCCACCTGCTGTGGCTGTTGAGTCGCTGTCGCTGCTACCGCCGCAAGCCGCAGCCACAAGGCTGAGACCTACAACGAGAGCACCGAAACGGCGCTTTGTTGTTTTCTTCATGTATTTTTCTCCCCCTAGGAGTCGGGTGACGGGTGCCACCCTGGGTTTGGACTAATCAGCCTAGAGGAATGAGGCCTTGTTCAAACGGTCACGGATGGCGGAACCAAGCCCTGTTTTGAGGGGTAACACCGCAATGATCGCTGTCATGCCATCGCTGTCCGCCTGCCTCATTTGTGTGTATAGCGAGGCTGCATATAACGGGGAATTGTCCCAATGTTCGAGAATTCGGGAATTGTCATGTTCGGAAAGCACCTGCTTTGCCTCGGTGATGGTGTCCACCAAAACAACCCTGCATTGTGGGGCATAGTGCGAGGCGAGCATTCCTGATGCCCGAGACTCTCCTGACGGTAAGAGGATCTCCTGGTCAATGATCGACTCCAAATCCTCGGCAGGGAAGCCACCTGGTCGAAGCAACTGAGGCTTACCTGAAGTGAAATCGACAATGGTTGATTCAACGCCAATAGTGCAATCGCCGTCATCGACCACGAGATCAACACTGTCGCCAAGGTCGTTCATAACGTGTTGAGCTGTTGTGGGGCTGACATGACCAAACAGATTTGCGGATGGTGCTGCTAGAGCATGCCCACATTGCTCAATGATCTGTTTCGCAATTTCATTTGCTGGAATTCGAATCGCAACCGTCTCTCTGCCTCCGGTAACAAGATGTGACACAGCGTTCGTTTTGTGGAGCAGCAGAGTGAGTGGCCCAGGCCAACAATGTCGTGCAAGTGTCAGTGCGGCTGTTGGAATGTCAACGGCATATCGATCTAATTCGGAGTTGTCAGAGATATGCAAAATGAGAGGGTGACCTGTTGGTCGGCCTTTTGCGCGAAAGATACTTGCCACTGCGTCATCGTTATCTGCGCGCGCCGCAAGTCCATAGACCGTTTCGGTAGGTAGTCCAACGAGACCGCCCGCATTCAACACGTTGACCGCCTGGCTCACTGCATCAGGACTTTGGCTTGAGATGACCGAACTCATGTGAATACGAGGCTACAAATAGGGAGTAGCCTAAAGCGGTCGTAAAGCAGGGTTTCGAAATAAGGCCCATTCGCGCACAGGGGGAAACGTCATGAAGTTTTTGAATGGAACGCCGAACTACGACCTCACCTATAACGACGTATTCATGGTGCCGAGTCTGTCGGACGTGCAGTCGCGCCAGGGTGTGGACCTCAGCACCACAGACGGTTTAGGAACCACCATCCCCGTTGTTGTTTCAAACATGACCGCCATTGCGGGACGTCGTATGGCTGAAACAGTTTCACGCCGTGGTGGCTTGGTTGTTCTGCCGCAAGACATTCCGCTTGATGTTGTGGAGAATGTTGTTCGATTCGTCAAATCGCGTCACACCGTTTACGAAACACCAATCACTATGCCTGCAGATGGAACTGTTGGCGAAGCACTCAGTCTCATTTACAAGCGAGCCCACGGCGCAGTGGTGGTTGTGGATGGCGATGGTCGTCCTTCGGGCATCTTCACCGAACACGATTCCGTTGGATTTGATCGTTTCGCCCAATTGCAGAATGTGATGAGCCGCGAGATTATTTCACTGAATTCATCCATGAGTGCAGTGGCAATGTTCGATGAAATGACTGAACGTCGAATTTCCTTTGCCCCTGTTGTAGACGATTCCGGAAAACTCGTCGGATGCATTACCCGTAAAGGCGCGTTGCGCAGCACCATTTACAAACCAGCACTCGACAAAAACGGTCAGTTGATGATCGGTGTCGCAGTAGGCATTAACGCAGACCCAGGTGCACGCGCGCTCGCTCTGTCAAAAATGGGTGTTGATGTTCTTGTCGTAGACACAGCTCACGGACATCAAACCAGAATGTTGAAAGCAATCGAACAGGTTCGCGCCAATGTTGCGTCACTGCCAGTTGTAGCGGGAAATGTCGTTACGGCTTCAGGTACGCGAGATCTCATCAACGCAGGCGCCGACATCATCAAGGTAGGTGTTGGTCCCGGCGCAATGTGCACCACACGCATGATGACCGGTGTTGGTCGTCCGCAGTTTTCTGCAGTGCTTGAGTGCTCCGAACAGGCTGCACAACTTGGCAAACATGTTTGGGCGGACGGAGGAGTGCGTCACCCACGTGACGTCGCATTGGGACTCGCTGCTGGTGCAGCAAACATCATGTTTGGTTCGTGGTTGGCCGGAACGTACGAATCAGCAGCAGATACTCTTCGCGACACGAATGGTCGTTTGTACAAGGAAAGTTTTGGAATGGCTTCAAACCGTGCAGTGCGCAACCGTACGCGTGATGAATCAGCCGTCGAGCGAGCACGTAAAGAGCTCTTTGAGGAAGGCATTTCCACATCGCGTATGTATCTCGACCCAGAGCGTCCGAGCGTAGAGGACATCCTCGATCAGATTGTCGCTGGTGTGCGTTCATCGTGCACATACGCGGGCGCTAGCAACACCAATGAATTCCGCAAGAACGCAATCATCGGCATTCAAAGTGCTTCGGGTTATGAAGAAGGACGACCAAGGGACACAAGTTGGTAGTTGACGCACATCGGCGCGTCATTGCAATAGATGGACCTGCAGGTGCGGGGAAGTCAACCATTGCCAAGGCCCTCTCTTCTCGTCTCAATATGAAATATTTGGATACCGGTGCGATGTATCGCGCCGTTACGTTCGAAGCCATGTTGCGCGAACTTGACTTAGACGATCAAGGTGCAATCACACTGATGGCACAGGAATGTGATCTTCACGTCGGTATCGACCGCGTGATCATCAATGGACACGATGCAACCCAGGCAATTCGCGGTCCAGAGGTCACGGGTAACGTCAGCAAAGTTGCCGCAAATTCGGGTGTCAGAACCGAAATGAGAATTCGCCAGCAGGAGTGGGCTACTTCCCAGGGCGGAGGAGTGATCGAAGGTCGAGACATCGCAACCGTCGTCTTCCCTGATGCAGTGCTGAAGGTGTTTCTAACTGCTTCGCCAGAAGTTCGGGCGCAACGTCGCGTTGATCAAAGTGGCGGAAATGTTTCGGAAATTGCGGCAGCGATTGCCGAGAGAGATCTTCTCGACAGCACTCGCGCCGATAGCCCTCTTGCGTCTTCAAGTGATTCAGTTGTTGTAGACACAAGCGACAGGGCAATTGACGATGTTGTCGATGAAATTGAGAAACTCTTTATCGAGAGGAACATGTAATGGCAGTCGTTGACTCTCGCATCGTTGGTCAATCACGCTCAACCAAGATTTTCTACGCGATTGTACGTGGACTCGTAGTAGGACTGTGTCGGTCCTTGCTTCGTTTGCGTGTCGTAGGTTTGGAAAATGTGCCAAAGACCGGGGCATTTGTTTTCGCGCCAACTCACCGTTCAACTATTGATATTCCAGTTGCTTCGGCTGCCACTCGCCGGCGAATGCGTTTCATGGGCAAGGATTCAATTTGGAAGTTCAAGTTGATTGGCAAAGCCATGACCGGTTTGGGCGCATTTCCTGTAACCCGTGGTTCAGCAGATCTTGAAGCACTTAAGCGTTGTATTGCCGTACTTCAGAGTGGTGAACCGCTCGTGATGTTTCCTGAAGGCACGCGTCACTATGGCGCAGAGGTTCAACCGTTGTTTGATGGAGCTGCATATGTAGCCCTGAAGACTGGTGTGCCCATTGTTCCAGCCGGCATTTCGGGAACTGAAGATGTGATGCGCTCGGGTTCGAAAGCTATTCGATTCAAGAAATGTCGAATGGTTATTGGTAAACCAATCGCCGCTGAGGTTCCTGGCGGTGGCAGGGCCTCACGCGAACAAATCGCCGAGCTCACGGTGACGCTGCAAGTTGAAATGCAAAAACTGTTGGATGAAGCGAATCGGTTGATTCGCTGATTTGCATTAGGCGCGCGAAAAATACGCGCTGAGTAGTGCTACAAGATCTACTGGGTCCTTTGTGCCACACATTTCTCGTATTGAATGCATCGAAAGTTGAGGCACTCCGATATCTACAGTCTCAATACCTATACGAGTAGCGGTGATTGGTCCAATGGTTGACCCGCAAGCAATGTTGTTGCGTGAAGAGAATGTCTGCAGAATGACACCCGCTGTGGCCGCTGCGTGAACGATTGGAACAAGTGACTTCGGTGAAGTTGCATAACGTTGGCTTACATTGGTCTTGACCACCACTCCTTCGTTCACGAATGGCGCGTTGTTTAGTTCGTGGCGGTCAACATAATTTGGATGCACGGCATGCGCATTATCGGCCGAAACACAATGGCTCTTCTGGAGCGACACAAGGTAATCAGAGCGTGAAGATCCTGCAGCGACAGAAAGGCGCTCGAGTACATGCTCAAGCATCGGTCCGCCAGCACCTTGCGAACTTTGTGAGCCGACTTCTTCATGATCAAACAGTGCGATCATCATCGGCTGATCGGAGTTGACATTAAGCAATGCCGAAAGTGCAGCCCAACATGAAATTTGGTTGTCAATACGTGAGGATGCGACAAATTCCGAGTCTCGACCAATGATTTGAGCCCTCTGCGTGTCGACCAACTGTGCAGACCATGACGCAATTTGAGAACCTGAGACTGAAACCTGTTGAGCTAGCCAAGTTTCAAATGGAACTGATGAAGCTGTAGTTGCCCAAATGGGCGAGAGGTGCTGGTGACGGTTAAGAATCAATCCCTTATCGTTCACTTCACGATCAAGATGAATGGCGAGTTGAGGAATACGTGCAACTGGATGATGTGAAGTAAACAACGACGTGCTGCCGTCTCGAAGCACTACGTGGCCGGCAATGCCAAGGTCGCGATCCAACCAGGAGTTGAGCAGAGGTCCGCCGTACACCTCTACCTGGAGTTGGTGCCAGTGAAGAGTTCGTGTATCCGGATTTGGCTTGATATGAAGTCCAGGCGAGTCCGTATGCGCGCCAACGATACGAATGCCATTACCAGAGATTGAATGTGCATTTTTCCAGGCAATGATTGTTCCACCTGATGAAATAAATCCACTTTGCAGATGTTCAGTAGTGAATCCTGAATCTATAGCGACCTGGTTGATTCCACTTGTACGCAGAATTGAAGCGGCTCTGTCAACTACATGATGAGCGGTTGGACAAGCATCAATGTGTTCAAGGAATCTATTGATCACGGCTGCTGGCTAATTCCTGAAAGTGAAACACTCTGACCGAAAAACGTACAGGTGGTTTCAAAAGGTGTACCAGCCTGTGTTTGCTCATTAGCTGTTGCGATACATGCATTAACTGCATCGCGCTGCGTGAAAGCCAGAACACCAATCCCCACACACACAATGAGCAGAAGCAATTTAGAAACTATTGATTTTGCAAACTTCAGCACGAGTAGCAATCCGATGAATGAACCACCCATAGCCATGAGGGAGTAATTCTTCACACTGTCTGCATCGAATGAAAGTGCAATCATGTATACATTCTGCCAGTAAAACCCGTGATGGAACCACATCTCGTATACGGTTAGCCCATGAGTTCATCCGTAAATGTTTCAGGTACTGGCCCTCCAAACGTGGTGCTTCCTGGTGTCGACAACAGTATGCAGGCCGCATTAGATGCGGCCCTTGGTTCGCATGAGCGCGACAGACGTGACGCAGTTGCACGGGTTGTTGCGCAGCACCCGCGTTACCTAGCTGCATGGGCAGCCCTTGGTGATGTGGCAAGAGATACGGTCGAGAGTTACATGGCTTATCGGGTCGGCTACCACCGTGGACTTGATGCACTTCGACAGAACGGTTGGAAGGGAAGTGGGTACGTTCGCTGGGCTGCTGTATCGAACCATGGCTTTCTCAACTGTTTAGATGGACTCGCGCGTACCGCTGCATTGATTGGTGAGACCGATGAAGCAACAAGGTGTGCTCAGTTTCTCTTGCAATGTGATCCGAACGGCAAGCCATAAATAGTTCGATGAAGCAGTCAGTTTCGGGTTTTGTTTTCTGTGGCGGTCAAAGTTCTCGATTCGGTGCAAACAAAATGTTTCATCTCATCGACGGAAAGCCGATGGGTCTGGTTGTTTACGACAACCTCAAGTCGGCTATTCAGGCAGACACGTTTTTTGTCGGGCCAGAAATTGATCATGCAGATTTTGCTGCTGCTCCTCGTGTGATTGGCAATCGTGAAGGGCAAGGGCCTCTTGGTGCGATTTGCGATATTTTGGAAACAGCAACCACCGACTACGTGGTATTTGCACCATGCGACACACCATATTTTTTGCCAGATCAGTTTCGAACGCTTGCAGAGTCCTCAGACAAAGACGGCGTTGTCGTGTCTGCCGATGTCAATAGCCCACATCTACGTCATTGGCTGTTGAGTTGTTGGAATGTTTCACTGACGCGAGACCACATGATTTGTGCTTATGACGCTGGTGAACGAGCAATTCATAAGGCGGTAGCTGGATTGTCCATTTTTGATCAGTATTTCTCGGCCTTGCAGCTAACAAATATCAATGCGCCAACTGACGCGCAATAGGATGTGACAGATGATTGCTGAAATTTCCATTGCAGAGTTCGAACCGTATGTCGCTTCCGGCTCACTTGTCATCGACGTTCGAGAGACCGACGAGTACGTATCTGGTCATGTCCCAAATGCCATTTCCATACCGTTGTCAACACTTCCGGATCGTGTTGATGAATTCCGGCACGAGGGAACTGTCTATGTGATTTGCCAAGCTGGTGGGCGCAGTATGCGCGCATGTCAGTACCTTGCAGATTTCGACATCGACAACCTTGTGAACATTGCTGGTGGAACTTCAGGTTGGATCGCTTCTGGCAATGCCGTTGTCACCGGCGAATAGGCCAATACATACATGATGTGGATTGATGACGATTCGTCGTTAGATGCACTCATTGATCAAGCGGTCGAATCCGATCGATACGCCCTCGACACCGAGTTCCATCGAGAAAAGACCTATTACCCAAAACTTGCACTGCTCCAGATTCGAGTGGGAGATGTGACTGCGCTAGTTGATCCACTAGCAATCAACACGCAATTGCTTGGCCGTTTGTTCGCTGCTGATTCGTTGTGCATCATTCATGCCGCGCAACAAGATCTCGAAGTACTGCAACACGCATCGGGGTCTGTCCCAACACGCATATTTGACACTCAGCTGTCATCTGGTTTTATCGGAATGTCAACGCCGTCTCTAGCTTCTTTGGTGCAGAACGAGTTGAAGATTTCGCTGCCGAAAGGCGACCGGCTTACAGATTGGTTGCGCAGGCCTCTCACTGCAGATCAACAAAAGTACGCAGCCAGCGATGTTGACTACTTGTTCGTATTACACGACAGCATCATGGCGCGTTTGAATGAAATGGGACGGGCATCGTGGGCTGCAGAGGCTTGCGAGGAATTACGAACCCGCCCAAGTGGACCTCAAGATCCCTCTGAAGCTTGGCTTCGAATTAAAGAAGTGCGCACACTAAAACCAGCGTCACGCGGTGTCGCTCAATCTGTTGCCGAGTGGAGAGAGCGGAAGGCCATGCAACATGACATGCCTCCTCGCCGCGTGCTTTCCGATATTGCTCTGCTCGGAATCGCTCATGCGATGCCACGAACGATTGCAGATTTGTCTCTAATTCGCGGTTTAGAAAGCCGACAAATCGGAGGACAGGTTGGCCAAGAAATTGTTGACGCAGTTGCACGTGGTCGCGATGTCGAGGCAAAGATTCCACATTCAGAACATGACGACGTGGATAAGGAATTTCGTCCTGCAATGAGCCTGATAGCGGCCTGGATAGGTGAGCTCGCTCGAGAGCATCACGTTGATGCAACACTGCTGGGAACTCGCCAAGACATCATGGACCTCTTACGCAAATCAGCAAACTCGCGGTTATCCACAGGCTGGCGTGCAGAAATCGTCGGACGCGATATTGAAAAGATTCTCACGGGCGAAGCAGGGCTCAGTTTTGATGGGCGAGGACGCTTACGACTTTTGCCAACAACCTTGCAATAAAGCCCATTTTGAGCCTTTTCTACGGCTAGAGTCATCTGCGATGTTTATTCAATAGGCGGCTACCGAAGCGGTAGTCGTCCGAGCAAAGTTCGGAGCCCCTACCGTGAAGAAGGGTCGTCATCGTCGCTTTGAAGAAGCGCGCAGATTGAAGCAATCAGGGCCTACGGCCGAAGATTTGGGTTTTGGTGGTCGTTCACGTTCGCCGCAGACCGAAGAAGACGAGTATGCAGCCATAGCTGAACGCTATGGAGTGCGATTCGATGAAGACGACGAAGAAAGCGAAGAGGAAGAGATCTAAATCAGCCAATCCCGGCTTTTTCACATCACCCCCCACAAATGACACAACAATCAAGCAATTTACGCAATATCGCCTTAGTGGCGCACGTAGACCATGGAAAAACCACTCTTGTAGACGCCCTGTTGCGTAGTACGGGAACCTTTGCTGCACACTCTGCGGTAGTCGATCGAGTCATGGACAATGACGATCAAGAGCGAGAGCGTGGAATCACCATTTTGGCCAAAGCCGCTCAAATTGAGTGGAAGGGCACCAAGATCAACTTGGTAGACACTCCAGGTCACGCTGACTTCGGTGGTGAAGTTGAGCGAGCACTTGCATTGGTTGACGGTATTTTGTTGCTCGTGGACGCTGCAGAAGGCCCACTCCCGCAAACGCGATATGTACTGTCAAAGGCACTATCCCTCGACCTTCCGGTAATTTTGGTCATCAACAAAGTTGACCGTCAAGATGAGCGCAAGGAAGAAGTGCTCCTTGAAGTTGAACAGTTGTTCCTCGATCTCGCTCACGCAGATCACCACCTTTCGTTCCCTGTGTATTCCGCAGTTGCTCGCGAAAGTCGTGCAATGAAGGGCCTTGGCATGCCGCCAATGGACACCGATTTGAGTCCTTTGCTCGATGCAATTGTTGAGCACATTCCAGCACCGAAAAATGATGCAACTGCACCGTTGCAAGCAATGGTGACCAACTTGGATGCCTCTGACTACCTCGGACGTTTGGCGATCGGTCGCGTTATTTCCGGTGTATTGCGTAAGGGTGAAAACGTTGCTGTTTGTCAGAAACCAACAGAAACAAATGCTGCTCCTGTTTTGAAGCGCAAGCTCAGCAGCCTCTTTCAGTTCTCTGGCATTGAGCGATCTGATGCAACCGAAATTGTTGCTGGAGACTTGTTCATTCTGTCTGGCATCGAAGAAGTAGAAGTAGGCGACACCATCGCATCTGTCGACAATCCTGTTGCTCTTCCGCGACTTGAAGTTGACGAACCAGTGCTTCGCATGAGTTTCGGAGTAAACACGTCACCATACGCAGGACGTGATGGCAAGTACCTCACCAGCCGCCACCTTCGTGATCGTTTGAACAAAGAAATTCTCGGAAACGTGAGTATCAAAGTTTCAAATACAGAAGTTGCCGAAGTGATGGAAGTGGCTGGTCGAGGTGAGTTGCAACTTGCAGTGCTCATCGAGAATATGCGTCGTGAAGGTTTTGAGTTGCAAGTGAGTCGTCCTGAAGTAATCACCAAGGAAGTCGACGGCAAGCGTCAAGAACCACTCGAATCAGGAACATGTGACGTGCCAGACGAATATGTCGGTGCAATCACACAGGCACTTGCTCCTCGCAAAGGACGCATCACTGATCTACGTCCAGGAGACCCTGGTCGCACCATCGTAAGTTTTGAGGCGCCTTCACGCGGCCTTATTGGCTTCCGTTCTTTGTTGCTCACCGTTACTCGCGGTACTGCTCTGTTGCACCAAAGCCTTGCAGGCTGGATGCCTTGGTGTGGAGAACTTCCGCACCGTTTGGGTGGAGCGATGATCGCTGACCGTATGGGTACAACAACCGCATATGCACTTGACAACTTGCAGCTTCGTGGAACGCTGTTCGTTTCACCTGGTGATGACACCTACGAAGGAATGGTTGTAGGCGAAAACGCGCGTGAAGACGAAATGGTTGTTAACGCAGTTCGTGCCAAAGAAAAGACCAACATTCGTACGCACAGTCACGACGATGGTCCGAAGTTGGCCACTCCAGTTACTCACACGTTGGAAACGGCAATCGAGTGGATTGGCGACGACGAACTTGTAGAAGTTACGCCACGCTTTATTCGTATCCGCAAGCGTTATCTCACGCTCGAGGATCGCCGTAAATACTCGAAAAAATCGGGTAACTAGCTCTTCGCTTTTTTCATCTTCGGGTGCGCAACAGCAACCGAATTATCACGCGAAAGAGTGTCAACGATCATTTTGTAGATGGCTGGACCAACAAGTTCTGTCAGCTCATCCTTGAGATACTCGTAAACAGGGTTCTTGCCCACGAACGCCTTTGAGTCATCGGTGCACCACCAATGGAAATCGTGGCCGCCCTCACCCCAGTCACGTCGTTTCCATTCGCGGACAAATGACACCACGTGCCCGTCGTCTTCGGTGAATTCTTCAAGTCGCAACGGAACCTGCCAGCAAACATCAGGCTTCCAGTCCATTGGGCGCTCACCGGCTTCAAGCGCAGCAATGTGAAACGCGCATCCAAGACCGCCCTCGAAATCTGCGTCATTATGAAAGATGCACACGCCATTTACTTTGCGTGTCACGTCGGCTCCATCGCGCTCTTTGCCCAGCCATTTGCCGTTCTTGCCGCGTTCCATGTTCTGCCAGTGCTCTGGTTTCAAACGTGCAACTGATTTCTTTACCGATGCAAGATCCTTCTTATCGATGAAGTGTGCTCCGTAACTGCAACAACCGTGTTGCAATTTGGTCGCGTCATCATCAAGAACACCCTTACATCCTGACCCGTAAATGCAGGTCCAATTTGACTTCAGGTATGTGGCGTCAATCATCCAGGTCTGGTCCGAATTCGGATCAGAGAAGCTGACATATTCATGGAGGTCTTTAGGCTTTGGCACGAGCGATAACGATAGACGAAGTACAGTTTCTATGTGGCATCCGTGGAAGAAATCGTAAGCAACCTACAAAGCGTCTCTGAAGACCTCGCCGACAAGGCACTCGATGCCCTTAAAGAGGCTCATCGTGCTGGGGAAGCAAAGCGTCCTGAGCTTGAGCGCCAACTCACACAGGCCCGCAGGGCAGTGGAGAAGGCAATTGGTGTACTCAGCCGGCTTGATTGATTCGGTTAATCACGCCGCGCAAACCACCTAGGTCATTACGAACGAACTCAAACCTCAACCTGGCTTTATCGATATTGTCATCGCTCTGAATTTCTTGCGAAGTTGGCTCACACAATTCGAATCCGCCCTGTTTGCAGAGATGTCCAAATTCAGCGTTGAGTGCCTCGAGATCAGAGCCACTGATCTGATGGTTCATTCGAATGATGAGGTATTTACCAACGAATCGAACTGAATGGAAGACCTTATAAAAATCGGTTATTTCCTTGACCGCGTCATGAGTGGTTTCGCACACTCGATACAGCGAAAGATCAGATGCTGAGATCAAACCACGAGGCAAGAGTTGAGCCTGAATAAATTCATCCATCGTTCGCCAAAAATGATCGCCAGGTAGATCGAGCAACACCGTTGGCGCAATGGCACCGCGACCGGTTTGCATCAACGTCAAAAGTTCGAATGTTTCGTCCAATGTGCCAAATCCACCAGGCATACAAATGAATGCCTGCGAGTCCTTCATGAGCATCAGTTTGCGGGTGAAGAAATACCGCATTTCGACGAACTTTCCGTCTCCAGCGATGATTGGGTTAGCACTTGCTTCAAAAGGCAACCGAATGGACACGCCAATGGATTTATCGCGACCAGCGCCAACCATTCCTGCTTCCATGATTCCTGGACCTGCGCCCGTGACCACCATCCAACCCTGCGTCGCTAACTCCGAAGCAACGTTCTGCGTGTGCAAATAGAGAGGATCATCCTTCTTGGTTCGTGCTGAACCGAAAATGGTTACCTTCTTGCGATTCGCGTAGGGATCAAACATCGCAAATGCTTCGCGCATTTCCTTCAAGGCCGAAGAGGCAATCTTTAGATCGAGCGTCGAAGTGCTATCCGTGCCCAAACCAAGTGCGGTGATGATCATGTGGGTTACATAATCAGAGTCGTGCTTACCGCCAAACTCACTAACGAGATCGGCGACTGCTTGTTCTAGTTTTTGTCCTGCCACAGAATATTTATTTCCTTTTGGCTTCTAGAGCCGCAAGTAACTCATTGAAGCTCTGCTGAAAGGAAAGCACTCCATCGTGTTCCAACTGGTGTGCAACAGCGTTCATGTCAATACCAAGATGACTCAATTCATCTAATACCGTGCGCGCTCCATCGACGTTGCTCGTGATCGTTTCTGCAATGGATCCGTGATCGCTGAAGGCATCCATTGTCGCATCGGGGAGCGTGTTGACAGAGTGCGGACCAATCAATTCGTCAACGTACATGGTGTCTGGGTAATCAGGGTTCTTTGTGCTGGTAGACGCCCACAAAGGACGTTGCACCTGAGCACCCAACTTTGCTAGCGAGCGCCAAACATCTCCACTAAAGGTCTTTTCAAACATTTCATAGGCAATTTTTGCTTGAGCGATAGCTGCCTTACCGCGAAGGCTAAGAGCATCTTGACTACCGACTGCGTCAAGTCGTTTGTCAACTTCAGAGTCAACACGGGAGATGAAGAAACTTGCTACCGAAGCAACGTCTTGAACTTTGCTGGGATTCGTCTTGCTGAGTCTTTGCAAACCGCGAATATATGCATCCATGACTTCTTGATAACGATCAAGCCCGAAGATGAGTGTGACATTGACGTTTATTCCACGGCTGATGATCTCTTCAATCGCGGGAATGCATGCCTGCGTTGCAGGCACCTTGATCATCACATTGGGACGTGCTATTCGATCATGCAGTTCTTGAGCAGCAGCGACCGTACCGTTCATATCTTGTGCGAGACCAGGGGACACTTCAACGCTGACGAAGCCATCGAGACCCGATGAAGATACATACAACGGGCCAAAAATGTCTAGAGCTCCGACGATGTCCGAGACAACTAACTCCCAATATGTCTCCTCTGTTGAAAGACCACGTTGCACGGATGCGTGAAATTGATCGTCGTATAGCGCAGATCCTTGGATTGCTTTTTGGAAGATGGTTGGGTTTGACGTCAAACCTCTGATGCCTGATGCCAACACACGAGCAAAATCTCCATTGACGATGTACTCGCGCTTGAGATTGTCGAGCCATGGGCTTTGACCAGCCACAGTGAACAGATCTGTGAGTCGATTTGTTGGCATATGTCTATTTCGCTTTGCTTAAGACAACACGCGCTTGCGCTGCAACATTTTCTGCAGATATACCAAGGTTCTTCAACACGGTTGAACCAGGTGCACTAGCGCCGAATCGATCTATGCCAACACTGACGTCTGCATATTGCGACCAACCAAAGGTCACTCCAGCTTCAACCGAAACGACAGGAACATTCGGCGGAAAGACTGTTGCGCGATACTGCGCAGGTTGCTGTTCGAAACGATCCATGCTTGGCATAGAAACAACGCTGACGTTCGTACCAGACTCGGACAACAACTTTGCAGCACCGACGCAAACCGAAACTTCGCTACCTGTGCCAACCAATATGAGATCCGGATTAGGTGATGCACTAATCGTTTCAGCACCAAATCTCACGGCATCTCCATCTGTTGTCATTGGCAATGATTGACGACTGAGCACCAGCGCTGTTGGACCGTCGTACGTGAGCGCACATTCCCAAGCAACCTTCGTTTCATTTGAGTCGGCAGGACGAATTACTTGTAAACCTGGAATTATTCGCAAGCTTGCAAGATGCTCAATCGGTTGATGAGTTGGACCGTCTTCGCCAACACCGACCGAGTCATGAGTGAATACGAATATGACGCGAGCTTTACTGAGCGCTGCAAGTCGAATTGCAGGCCGCATGTAGTCAGCAAAAACGAAGAATGTTCCGCCGACTGGAACGGTTCCTCCATGGAGCGCCATTCCAACCATTGCTGCACCCATTGCGTGCTCGCGAATGCCGAAGTACACCTGTTGACCTGTTGGAAGCTGCTTTGACTGTGCTCCAACTGATTTCACTTTCACACCGGTGTTACCGGTGAGATCTGCTGAGCCAATCAATAAACCTGGAAGCACAGAAGCACTGGCTTCAATGCACTGTTGAATTGCTTGCCTAGTTGCCAAAGATGAATCTGCAGCAAAAGTCGGCATTGAACTGGAGATTGCGTCACCGCTGGGCTCAGCCCAGCACTGCTCAAAACCATGTTTGCCTTCTGCATGTGCGATAGCAGTGTCGTATGCGCTGAGCAATGCTGAACCTCTGTTCAACGCATGCGCGCGATACTGGGCAACCACTTCAGACGGAGCCCAAAATGGCTCGTCTGGAATTCCCATCACTGCTTTTGTCTTCGACACATGTTCTGCAGTGAAGGGATTGCCGTGGGCTTCATGCACATCCGTGAAATCGGGCGATGGGTAGCCAATGTGAGTTTTCAAGATGCATAACGTTGGTTGGCCGACGTGGCTGCGAGCATCGTTGAGCATCTTTTCAAGGGCGACGAGATCCTCTCCGATTTCACCAGCGTGAATGACATTCCACCCATAACTCGAGAAACGTTTCGCAACATCGTCCGAGCAGGTGAGCGTGGTACTTCCATCAATCGTGATTCCGTTGTCATCAAAAATGCAGACCAAGCGGTCTAAGCCAAGATGACCAGCCAATGAGGCTGCCTCGTGGCTCACGCCTTCCATGAAACAACCATCGCCAGCAAGCACATACGTGTGGTGGTCCATCACATCTGCACCGAAGCGTTCGCGAAGATTTCTTTCAGCAATTGCCATGCCTACCGCGTTTGCAAAACCTTGACCCAAAGGACCTGTAGTTACTTCGACACCATTTGTATGCCCAACCTCAGGGTGACCAGGCGTTTGTGATTCCCATTGACGAAAAGCTTTGATGTCGTCGATTTCTAACCCGTAACCATTGAGGTACAACATCGCGTACTGCAAAATCGATGCGTGTCCATTTGACAAGATAAATCGATCGCGATTCTTCCAGCCAGAATTCTGTGGAGCATGTCGCAATACTCTGCTGAAGAGAACGTGGGCGAGAGGCGCCAGCGCCATTGCAGTGCCCTGGTGGCCACTCTTTGCATACAACGGTGCATCCATTGCCAAACCGCGGATGAGAGCAATTGCTTTTCCGTCTATTTCAGGAGATAACGATGCAGAAGAAGTCACGGCGAGACTGTAGTTCCGATTACGCAACCGGCGGAAGCAATGTGAGCGGAACTATCGACCAAGGGCCAAGATCTACTCGGCAATGGGCAAATATCTGTCCAAGTTCAAGGAGTTCAATCTCACCCCGAACCAGTCGGTAGGTGAACTTGCCTGGCTCGACAGAAAACGGGCTGACGTTGCGGGCAAGTTGCTCAGAATCTTCTTCAATTCCTTTTCGAAACACCACCTCGAACACGCCGTTTCCTGCGTGGCCAACTGGACAGAAGATCAATGCCATTAAATGTGGATCAATTGTGACGGGCGGCAACGAGGGGGCTGCAAGAGAAAAATATATTCCGGTGATGTCAATCCGCGAGGAAGGCCCAGGAGCCTGTCTCATTTCAAAAGAATCGATGAACACTGTCGACACGATGTGCACGCGACAAGGGTAGTGCCTGCCCACGGGTCAACTATTGTTTAATTCTGTGGAACTTCCGACAATGCTCTCTGAAGCCGCATCCAAACAGTTGCTCCTGCCGTTTGGAGTGCCATTCGCTCAGGAGCGCGTTTGTTCCACAGCGGAACAGGCAGTGGAGGCAGCAGGAGTAATTGGCTTTCCGGTGGTTATCAAACTTTCGGGCGACAACATTGCCCACAAGACGGAACGTGGCCTCCTTCGTCTGAATATCGCAGATTCCGAAAGCGCTAATCGGGCATGTAGCGATTTACTTGGACTAGTCACCGATGCAGATGGCGAAGTTTCCTTTCTCATTGCCGAAATGGTGAAGGGAGACAGGGAGTTGATCGTTGGTGTGATCAACGACCCTCAGTTCGGTTACATGGTTGCGCTGGGTATTGGCGGTGTATTCGCTGAGGCGATTGATGATGTGGTGCTTCGCCCACTTCCACTCACTGTTGACCAAGCAATGCAGATGATTGACGATGTGGATCACCAGTCAATACTTGGACCTTTTCGTGGCACTCAACCAATTGATCGAACACAGTTGGCAAACGTGTTGGCGAGCATGAGCCAAGTGTGTGCAGCCCATCCTGAGATCGATTCTCTTGACATCAATCCGCTTATTGCGCGAAGTGACGGTTCACTTGTTGCAGTGGACGCACTCGTTGGAGTTGGTCGTGTTCACGATCAAGCTTCGAACGCAGCTGTGGATTCTTTCGTCCCTACTGCAAAGCATTTTGAAGCTCTGTTCAATCCGAGAGCGATTGTGGTGATTGGGGCTTCGAGCCATCCGGGAAAGTTCGGGTTCGTTTCGTTGCACAACGCTTTGGCAAATAAGTTCGCGGGTGGCGTCTATGCAACTAATTTGCAGTGTGAAAACATTCTTGGAATACAAACGGTTTCCGATTTATCACAGTTGCCAGTTGGAGAAATTGATCTTGCTTTCTTTTGCACTCCAGCAAGTTCGAACGAAGCGCTGCTGAAACAATGCGCACAATTGGGAATAAGTAGCGCATTCATTGCCAGTGCCGGGTATCGCGAATCTGGCAAATCAGGCGAAGTTGCTGAAGCGTCGCTTCTCTCGCTTGCGAATTCACTTGGGATGCTCATTGCCGGCCCTAATGGTCAGGGCGTAGTCAGCACACCTGCATCGTTATGTCTGCAGATCGTTGCGCCGTATCCGCCTCAAGGTGGCATCTCCGTTGCTTCGCAAAGTGGCAACTTCGTCTCGAGCTTTCTCAACTACTCGCGACAATCCGGTGTAGGAATTGCGCGAGCGATTTCAGCAGGCAATGCAACGCAGATCAGTGTCGAAGATTTCCTCGATTTTTTCGCGAGCGATGTTGAAACCAAGGTTGCCCTTACATACATCGAAAACGTCGGTGATGGCGAGTCTCTGTTGAAGTCAATGAGGAACATCACAGCAGTGAAACCACTTGTGGTGCTGAAAGGCGGGGCTACTGCTGCAGGTTCAAAAGCCGCACAAAGCCACACTGGCGCCATGGCTAGCAACGACAGAGTTTTTCTTGGTGCCACACGCACTTGCGGTGCGATCAAGGTTTCCTCTGTTGAAGAAGCTTTCGATACTGCAGCAACATTTGCGACACAGCCTCTGCCTCGAGGGAAACGAGTTGCCGTTCTCACAACCGTTGGAGGTTGGGGAGTGGTAACTGCTGATGCAATCGCGCGAGACGGCGTGCTCGACCTTGTTGATTTGTCCGACGACCTGATGTCGAAGCTTTCGGCACTCTTGCCACCGCGTTGGAGTCGCAATAACCCAATCGACTGTGCTGGCGGAGAAACTCGAGACACCGTCACCGAGATTATGGACATTGTTGCTGCTCATGATTCCATTGACGCCGTCATTTTCTTAGGTATCGGAATTCAAAGCAACCAGGCAAAAATGATGAGATCCGGCGGTTTTTACCCAGACCACGGGCTGGAGCGAATCGTTTCGTAGTATCACGAGAAACAAGATGAGCGCTATGCATTAACCGCTCGGGAGGTTGCAAGTAAATACGGTAAGCCGATTCTTATCGCCACCGAACTTGCAGTGGCCGATCCAGCGAATGCTGGCCCTGCGGCTGTGCGTGAATCTGGGGCATATTGCTATCCAACCGGGGCACGGGCAGCAACGAGCCTCGCTCATCTTTATGAATACGCGAAATATCGAGGAATTGCACAGTGAATCAACTCGATGATTCAAACAGCATCCAACGGGCACGTAAGAAGGTGAAAGTTGGTTCTGCTCGTGTTGTTAGTTCACTGTTGGCTTCTGTAACTCTTGTTGGTGCCCTATCTCTTGGTGTTTCTTGGAAACTGGTTGATGGCGTCGCACAGTCAGTAACTC
>JBJOOQ010000004.1:0-38376 GCA_046051205.1 Actinomycetota bacterium | reverse complement strand
ACGACTACTACGTCGACGGTTCCGCCGACTACGACGACTTCGTCAACTACTACCACGACTACTACGTCGACGGTTCCGCCGACTACGACGACTTCGTCAACTACTACGACTACTACGTCGACGGTTCCGCCGACTACGACGACCTCGTCAACTACTACCACGACGACAACTGTGCCGGTGCAAAGTCAAACAATTTCAATTGATGCTGGGTCGTATGTTTCTAGTTATCGAATGACGGCGACGCCACCAACGGTTACTGCAACGGCTCCGGGAAGCGGCACAAAAACCTATGCAAGTGCTTCTCCGTCAGTGTGCAGTATTGGTTCATATACTGGCGCAGTTTCATTTGTTGCTGCCGGAACATGTCGCTTAAATGTAAATATTGCCGCCGATTCGTCGTATGCGTTTGCAACTTCTTCTCAGATTTCGTTCTCATTGGTGTATCAGATAGGTGACACTGGCCCTGGTGGCGGGAAAATCTTCATGACACCGTCAGCTGGTGCGAACACGACCAACTCTTATTTTGAATCTGCACTTTCTGGATGGAATGGTGAAGCAACAGACACCCTTTCCACTTGGTGTTCATTTTCAAATCAGTATGTCGGTTCAACCGGAGTTGCTCCACAGTTGACATCAATCGGTAGTGGGCGTGCAAACACCAATGCCATGGTTGCTGCTGGAAAGTGCACCTCAGGAGCCGCCAGTACGGCGCGCTCCTACGCAGGCGGTGGGCAGAGCGACTGGTACTTGCCTTCACTAGGTGAGTTGCAGCAAATGTATGCACAGCGGGCAACGATTGGTGGTTTCAATCTCATGACGGAGGCGGGAACTTCACGAACCACCACGACGTATTGGAGTTCCTCTGAAGATGGTTCGCGGAATTTTTATGCCCGGTCATGGTCGTTTTTGACAAATGGAAATGACAACTGGTCTAAGTCGTTGAAGTTTGGCGTACGGCCAATTCGGAGTTTTGAACCGATTTCTTAGTGCGAAAGAGCTTTTTGCACAGTTGAAGCAATTCCCTCGGCATCCAAACCAATGCGCGAAAGGATTGCATCAGGTTTTGCCTGTGGAATGAATTGCTTCGGTATGCCAAGCACTTCAATTCTTGGGCGATTTGCACCAGTTGCGTGTGACACCAAATCTTCGATGGTCATGCCAATTCCGCCTTCGCGGATTCCATCTTCAACCGTGATGACCACTCTGTGTGCCGAAGCGTTGTCAACCATGGACTGATCAAGAGGTGCGCATGAGCGAACGTCCCACACGGTTGCCGTGATGCCCTTTGCAGCGAGTAGGGCAGCAGCGTCCAGCGATGCGCCAACCATTTTGCCAATTGCCAAAATGCATACGGTGTTCGATTCATCAGTTAACAATTTGCGAGCTGCAAGTCCAGAACCAATGTCTGCTGCATTAACACTGCGAGCAACGCCCTTTGGATAACGAATAACCACCGGGCCTTCATCGGCCAGCGTGATTGCATCTTTCAGCATCTGCTCAACTTCTTGTGTGCTTGACGGTGCGAGCACTCGCATGCCAGGAACTTTTGAGAGCAACGCCATGTCATAAATGCCGTGATGGCTCGGGCCATCGTCACCAGTAATACCGGCACGGTCAAGACAGAAAATGACAGGTTGGCGATGCAGCGCAACGTCGTACACCACTTGGTCCCACGCGCGATTCAAAAACGTTGAGTACAACGCAACAACCGGCCGCATGCCGCCCATTGCCATGCCTGCTGCAGCAGTCACTGCATGTTGTTCGGCAATACCAACATCGAAGAAGCGATCGGGGAATTGTTCTTGGAACTGAATGAGACCAGTTGGCCCTGGCATTGCTGCAGTGATGGTAACAATACGTGGGTCGGTTTTTGCGAGCTCAACAATGGTGTTTGCAAATGCTTCGGTGTAACCGGTTGGTACTGACTTTGAAGGACCAGTTGCTGGGTTGAAAACGGGAGCATCATGCAAATGCTTTTCATCGTCGTCTTCTGCGGGTGAGTATCCGCGACCTTTTTGCGTAAGCACATGAATAACAATTGGGCCTTCTTCGGATCGCTGCTGAGCTGCGTTGAATGCATGCTCAAGTGCTTCGAAGTCGTGGCCGTCAATAGGGCCCACGTACCGAACACCGAGAGCTTCAAAAAACGCAGGAGGTTGTAAGAATTCGCGCACACCAGCTTTGAATGCTTCCATTCCTCGTTCGGCTTGTGAACCAACAAGAGGCAGGCGTCTGAGGAATTTTTCGATCTTGCGTTGGCGGCGAACGTACACAGGGTTCAGTCGAATGCCGGTGAGGATGTTGGAAAGAGCACCTTGACTGAGATTCGACACCGTTGGCGCATAGCTGCGTCCGTTGTCGTTCAACACAATGATCACACGCTTTCCACTGTGCCCGAGGTTGTTCAGCGCTTCGTAAGCCATGCCACCGGTCATCGAGCCATCACCAATAACGGCAACGATGTGACGACGATCGGTGGACAGTCCTGCATCGCGTGCTGCGGCAAGTCCGTATGCATAGCTGAGCACCGTGCTCGCGTGGCTGTTTTCAATGAAGTCGTGAATGCTTTCTTCGCGACTTGGGTACCCCGAAATGCCATCTGCCTGACGCAGCTTGTTAAATCCTGCGCGCCTGCCAGTAACAATTTTGTGAATGTACGCCTGATGTCCTGTGTCCCACAGAATTGCATCTCGTGGAGAATCGAACACGCGGTGCAGAGCAAGTGTCAGTTCAACTGCTCCAAGGTTTGAACCTAAGTGACCGCCAGTTTCCGACACAGCACTGACGACAAACTCGCGGATTTCGTCTGCGAGCGCCTCGAGTTGAGGAAGAGTGAGTGGCCGCAGATCACTGGGTTGGCGAATATCTGCGAGGGCCATGGCGCTCAACGCTATCCCCGCTAGAGCGCAGGGTGAGAAGCCATGCGGGCATCTAAACGGCGGTGATTCCAATTATGGAGCCAGGTGCCAATCACATAACCGAGACCAAAAACAAGTAGGCCACCCAGTCCGTCCAACCAAAAGTGGTTACCGGTCACCACAATGCAGAACAGAGTTGTTGCGGGGTACAGGAATAAGGCGATACGTGCCGAACGTCTCTTTGCTATCGGCCACAGCGCGAACACACACCAGGTGGACCAGCCAATGTGCAAAGAGGGCATTGCTGCATATTGATTAGACAACGATGCTGCTGGCCCTTCGTTAAATGCCCACGGACCACCAAATTCGGCAATGGTGTCTACGTAGCCAAAGTTCTCTGCACCGTTGTAATTGCGCAATTCATGTTCAATACATGCGCCGCCGTAGCCACCACTTTTTGTCGGGCACGGTTCGTCAAGTAACCGCGGCGGCATCAGTGGAAAGAGCACAAATCCAATAATGGCAAGGCCAGTCATTGCGGCAAGGGTGTTTCTCCACTGAGCAAAAACATCTGGTCGACGTTTGAACAACAAAATGAATACGCCCAACGTGACAAAAAAGTGAGCCGTGCCGTAATAGGTGTTCATCAATTTGATAAACCACACATGCGGCAAGAAAAAATCTTGAATTGATTCTTCGTGGTACAGCCCAAGTGCACGTTCAATTCGAATGACGCGAACAGCATTGGTAAACGAGTGCAGTGGAACATCAACACCGTTGACGAGCGCAGAACCGAATTGGTTGCGAATCATGGTGTAGATCGCATAGAAAATCGAGACGATTAATGCTTCCTTCCACCACAGTGTGCGGTGGTGTCGAGGCAATGCGACGCTCGTCATAGGTTCTGAGGCGGCGTTCACGACATAAATCGTACGCCGTGATGTGGCACGCCAAGCCTCAGCCCGACCACCTTCGGTAGGATTACGACATGTCCATACGCACCGATTCGCCACTTGTTGAACCAGATGTCATTGCCCGAGTGCTTGCCAAGGGTCGCAGTACTGGTGCTGAATTCTCGGAGATCTATGTAGAGGACAAGCGGTCAACCTCTGCCGGTTTGGACGACGGAAAAGTCGAGCAAGTAACGAGTGGTCGCGATCGTGGTGCAGGAATTCGTGTAATCGCTGGCGACACCACTGGTTTTGCTCATACTTCAGATCTTTCTGAGCGTGGTTTGTTGGCCGCAGCAGAAGCCGCCGCAGCCGCTGCCAAGCAAGGCGATGGCGGTGTGCACACCATTGCGTTGCAGCCCGTTTTTCGTCACCCGGTAAACACCATTGTGCAATTTCCTGACACCGTGGCAAAGGCGCGCAAAGTAGAACTCTTGCAACGCGCCGATGTTGCTGCGCGTGGAGTGCACGGAGCAATCGTTCAGGTATCTGCCGGATACGGCGACTCCATCAAGCAAATTCTTATTGCAAACTCGGATGGAATCTTTAGCGCAGACGAACAAGTGCGTACTTTGATGCGCGTGAGCGTCATTGCAAACGGCGATGCCGGAATGCAAACGGGTTACAACTCACTTGGTCACACCATTGGTTTTGAAATCTTTGATGAAAACGATGTTGAAGAACTCGCAATTCGTGCAGCGCAGCAAGCAATTACCAAGTTGCAAGCGCGACCAGCACCATCTGGAGCAATGCAAGTGGTCATCAAGCAGGGTTCTGGCGGAGTGTTGTTCCACGAAGCATGCGGACACGGACTCGAAGCCGACCTCGTTGGCAAGGGTTCAAGCGTGTATCGCGGAAAAATGGGCGAACTTGTTGCTTCGCCACTGGTCACTGTCATTGATGACGGAACGATGGCGGGTGAGTGGGGCGCAATTGGCGTTGACGACGAAGGACATGCTTCGCAGAAGAACACACTTATTGAAAATGGAATCTTGACTGACTACATGTGGGACTACATTCGTGCCCGCAAGGAAGGTCGTAAGCAAAGTGGTAACGGCCGTCGTCAGAGTTATGCAGACCTGCCAATGGTGCGCATGACCAACACGTTTGTTACCAACGGTTTGGAAAACCCAGACGACATCATTCGTGCAACCGACCACGGTGTGTACGTTGCAAAACTTGGTGGCGGTCAAGTAGACACCGCAAGCGGTGACTTCGTGTTCGGCATGGTTGAGGCTTACCTCATCGAAAACGGTGAAATCACTGAGCCATTGCGTGAAGGAAACCTCATTGGCAACGGCCCGCAAGTGCTGAAGGACATCGACCTGATGGGCAATGACTTCGCAATGGGCGGCCCTGGAACATGTGGCAAAGACGGGCAAGGCGTGCCAGTTGGCGATGGTTGCCCAACGTTGCGCGTGAAGTCCATGACCATTGGCGGAACTGCAGCATGAGCACAACAGTCGATGATCTGCAGGCAATTGCAGATCGCGTAGTTTCACAAGCGGGTGCTGGCGAACAGATCGAGGCCTATGTCAGTCGCGGTGGCGAAACCGCCATTCGTATATATGAAGGCGAGCTTGAGCATTTCGCCTCTGCGCAAAGTGAAGGCGTTGGCATTCGTGTAATCAAAAATGGACGAACGGGTTTTGCCTATGCAGGAACGCTTGACCCTGCAGCAATTGCCGAAGTGCTTGCCGATGCTCGAGACAACGTGAGTTTTGGAACACCAGACGAGTTTGCTGGCCTTGCAATTCCAGACGGTGTTGCACAAATTCCACAAAAGTTTTGGGACGAAGAGCTTGCTGGTTATCCAACCGACAAAAAGATTGCACTGACAAAAGAACTTGAGAAGCTCACGCTCGGCATTGATGATCGAGTTCGAGTTGACGAAGCAAACTACGACGATGGTTGGGGTGAAGTTGCAGTTGCAACTACCACAGGTATTCGTGAAAGTGGCCGTGGTAACTCGTGCTACGTGTCGGTGAGCACGCTCGCAGATGACGAAGAGGAAACACAAACTGGTTTCGGATTTTCTGTTGGTGATTCACCAAAAGATTTCAATTTGCAAAAGGCTGCTCGTGAAGCATCTGAACGCGCAACACGTTTGCTTGGTGCAATAAAGCCTCCAAGCAAGCGCACAACGGTGGTGCTTGATCCGTATGTCACTTCGCAGTTCATCAGCATTTTGTCGAGCACCTTGAATGGTGAAAACGTTGCCAAGGGCAGGAGCTTTTTTGCTGAACGTATGGGTGACCAAGTTGCTGACCCGCGCTTCACGTTGGTTGACGACCCAACAAACCCGCTTGCGTACACCGCAACCGATATCGATGGCGAAGGTCTCGCTGCACGCCGCAATGTGTTGATTGAAAATGGCGTGCTGAAGAAGTTCGTTCATTCTTCGTACAGTGCTCGCCGCATGAATACCGTAAGTACGGGCAATGCAACGCGCGGCGGGTTTGCAGGTTCACCGGGAGTTGGTTGTTTGGCGATGCAATTAGTGCCTGGAACGCATACTCAAGAAGAGCTGATTGCCAGTGTTGATGATGGCGTACTCATTCAGATGGTGTCGGGTCTGCACAGCGGGGTGAACCCCGTTTCTGGAGACTTCTCAACTGGTGCTTCAGGAATGCTCATTAGCAATGGAACCATTGGTGCACCAGTAAGAGAGTTCACCATTGCCAGCACCTTGCAACGCATGTTGCTTGACATTGTTGCTATTGGTGGAGATGTCGACTGGTTGCCGTCCCGAGCTCATGGAATGTCACTGGTTATTCGAGACGTAACTATGAGTGGTACATAACCCCGCTCACCCTTTTGCTATTTTGGTGAAGTGCCAAAAAGTACCAAAGTTGTCGGCCTTGACTGGCTGTACCGAAAAATGGATGAACACGATTACTCAAGCCTTCAGGCAGTTGCCGAAGCGTGCGACCTGAATCGTGGAAATTTGTATCGCTATTTCGCATTTGAAACGCGACCCTCTATTGATCTGCTTCCGAAGTTGTGCAATGGCTTGAACGCTTCGCCTTTAGAAGTCCTCACCGCACTCGGTATTCAGTTCGACTAACCGCGTTGCTTGGAACGAATTAACACTGTCGTTTCGTTTACTTGTTCGAAACTCCGAGACGTCTCGTCGCACGACCACAGTTCAATAAATCCATCCCGAACATCACTGCGCATTGGATGGGTGACGAGCTCGAGAACCTTTCGTATTTCGTCTCTCCAGTGAAAACTCAGCCTCAGGTGGCCGTTTGGCTGTGTGGTCAGGCTTGGCGCAATCAGGTTCTCGCTGAGTTCGATTTCAAGTTCCATGGCGAGTGGCTCAATTTCTCAATGATTAGTCGTTGCAGATAAGCAACGATAACCCCAAGCACTCATAAATCTGGGGTAAACATGAGGGGTGTCAATATTCCACGCAATCGTTCTTGGACTCGTTCAGGGGCTTACTGAGTTCTTGCCGATTTCGTCAAGCGGGCACCTCATCCTTGCCCCGTGGCTGTTTGGTTGGAATGACTTCAGCAACCTAGAAACACAGCGTGCATTTGATGCAGCACTGCACTTAGGAACTTTGGTTGCGGTGTTGTTCTATTTGCGAGCAGATTTAGTTCCCTATGTTCGCGAAGGTATAAAGATGGTGGTCGCGCCGAAAAAGGCCAATACAACTATCGGGCGACGTGCATGGATGTTTGTTCTGTCTGCTGTTCCAGCTGGAATAGCTGGCGCTCTTGCTGAGGACTGGATTACGAAGAAACTTGGAACACCAGCATTGATAGCAATTTCACTCATAGTGTTCGGTGTGGTGTTGGTGTGGGCCGATCGACAAACAGGAACTCGTGATTTGGACAGCTTCTCAACGCGCGACGCACTGCTGATTGGTGCTGCTCAAGTGCTTGCGCTAAACCCAGGTACGTCACGCTCGGGAATCACCATCACCGCCGCACGCAAGTTTGGTTTTTCACGTGATGCGGCTGCGCGCGTGAGTTTTCTCATGAGCGTGCCGGTTATTGGTGGGGCAGTGCTGCTCAAACTGACAAAACTGGCAAGTGACGGAATTCCAGACGGTCTCATCATCCCAATGATTGTGGGAATTATCTCGGCAGGAATATCTGGCTGGATTGCCATGTGGGGCATGATTCGCTTGCTTCGCTCGCGAAGCTTTACACCATTTGTGATGTATCGCTTTGTTGCAGGAATCGCCGTTCTTACTTTGCTTTCAACATCGTTTCGCTAATTCGAAATAGCTAGCGTCGCTTCACCGAGTGATGCAGCGCTAGCAACTGCTGGTGCCAACAGTTCGGGCACCGCAACAACAACTCCGACGTTGTTTTCTAGTGACGACAGAACAATTCCGCGCGCTGCAATAACTTGCCCATTAACAATGACGTCAACAAACGTGCCTGGTGAAAGTGCCGGCATAGCAACTCGAGGAACAATAGAAACCGCGCGCATTCCAGCAGGAACAGCAGAGCCTTCTCCTTCGGCTAACGAATTTTGCAAACTGACAATGTCGCCTTCACTGATATCGCTTGTTGCGGTCAGTGTTGGTGGAAGAGCGGTACGTGTCGACGGCAATACAAACTGCGTGGGCATGGTGAACGTTTTGGTGTTCTGTAGCGAGATCGGTTGACCAGCAGAAATGTCTGCAGTCGCTACATGCACAAGCACATAGTCTCCGAATGCATCACGCTGCTGATGGAGCTGGGAGACTGATAGTGCGTAGATTGCTGCTGCAAGAACAGCTAACCCAGAGATGACAACAACTTGCCCCTGGCGATTGCGACATAACTCTCGGTGCATGCGTTCGGCAAAACGGAAAACAGGCTGTAGTCGTTGTACGAGTTCTTTCATGCACCGATGTGTTCACCGCACGCAGCGCAGGGAAGCCCCCGTCTACTGAAGTCGTGAACTAGTCGGCAGCGGGTGTTGATGGGGCAGCGGGTGCTGCTGGAGCAGCTGGGGTTGCGGCACTGCTTGATGACTTCGAGGAAGAACCCGAATCGGTCTTATAGAAACCGCCACCCTTAAACGACACACCAACAGGGGTGAACACCTTTTTCACCGGTTTCACTACACCGTCTACTGGGTGGGCAATCTCGGTGAGTGGGTCGTCAGAGAATGCCTGCTGCACTTCAATGGTCTCGCCAGAGTCAATGAATTTGTAGACATACGTTGGCATAAGACCAGTAATTCTAGGATGCAGGTATGGCTATGCGCACCGCTGTGATTCCTGCTGCCGGATTGGGCACCCGGTTCCTTCCCGCCACCAAAGCAGTGCCCAAGGAACTGATGCCCATTTTTGACACGCCTGCGTTACAGCTGGTGATGGACGAGGCAATTGGCGCGGGCGTTGAACACATTGTGGTGGTATCAAACGTGGCAAAGCCTGGCATTGAGGAGTATCTCAAGCCCTCACAAGACACGGTTGACCGAGTTCGCAAAAGTGGTCGCACCGAACTTGCCGACAGGCTGGCGCGCATTGGAACCGATGTACGTGTCAGCATCGCCTATCAAGACAAGCCGCGTGGTCTTGGCCATGCTGTGTCATGCGCGCGTGCGGCAGTTGGCGATGAAGCGTTTGCATTGTTGTTGCCAGATGAAATTATGGGCGACTCATCGCTGTTGTTGCAGATGGCGCAGATGCACAACGCAACAGGCAAGACCGTTGTTGGCCTAAAGCGTGTGCCAAAAGATGAAGTCAGTGCATATGGCGTAATTACAACTACGGGAACAACCGGCGCTCATGGTGAAGTGACGATTACCGGTGTTGTTGAAAAGCCAAAAGTTGAAGACGCGCCAAGCGACATCATCATCATTGGTCGTTACGTGCTCGCCCCAGACATGTTTGACATTCTTGAAACACTTGCACCAGCTCCAGGTGGAGAAATTCAGTTGACCGATGCGCTGCTCATTGGCGCGAATGCGGGAACAGTGGATGGAGTGGTGAGCGACATTGAGCGCCACGACACGGGAACGCCAATGGGTTGGTTGCAAACGGTGATTGAGCTAACGCTGAAGCGTTCAGATGTAGGAACAGAATTACGAGATTGGTTGAAGGGCATTGTGTCATGAGCGAACTTAAAGTCACTATTGATCCAAAAGAAGTTGGCATGAATGCAGAGCGTCTTGCTCGAATCGATTCGCACTTCAAGGACTACGTAGACGATGGACGTTTGTCTGGTTATCACGTTGCAGTTGCTCGCTATGGGCAAATTGTGCACAGCAGTACGTACGGCATGCGTGATTCGGAAGCGAAATTGCCAATTGAGCAAGACACCATGTATCGCATTTATTCCATGACGAAACCAATCACGTCGATTGCGCTGATGATGTTGGTTGAAGAAGGAAAAATTCAACTCACCGATGAAGTGAGCAATTACATTCCATCGTTTGGCAATATTCGCGTGTTCACTGGTGGTTCTTCATTAAAGCCAATTACAGCGCCATCTCGTGCTCCAATGCGTGTGTGGCACTTGCTTACTCATACGGCAGGTTTGACTTACGGATTCAACTATTTCGACGCAACTGATGCGATTTATCGTGCGCACGAAGCTGAATTTGCGAAAGAAAATCCAAACCCAACGCTTGAAGAAGTATGTGATCGATATGCCGCGATGCCGTTGGTGTTTGAGCCAGGAACTTCGTGGAACTACAGCGTGGCCACCGACGTAGTGGGTCGTTTGGTCGAAGTGGTTTCCGGCATGCGACTTGGTGATTTTTTCCAGAAGCGAATTCTTGGGCCACTCGGAATGAACGAAACATCGTTTTATGTAGATCCTGCTAAGCAGTCGCGCGTTGCTGCGCTGTATTCGTATGACTCATCGCCGGCCAAAAAAGTTCGCTACACCGCACTTGAAAACCAAGTGCTCACACCTCGCTCGTTTGACTCGGGTGGTGGCGGACTGGTGTCTACTGCGGCTGACTACTGGAAGTTTTTGCAGATGCTGGAAAATGGTGGCGAGCTGAACGGCGTGCGTATTGTTTCGCCAACAACGATTGACCTGATGACCTTGAACCATATTCCTGGAAACAAAGACATTTCCGATTGGGGTAGGCCAATGGGTGAAGAAGTGTTCTACGACGGACTTGGGTTCGGACTTGGTTTTGCAGTGGTTATTGATCAAGCGAAAACCAAAGTTGCCTGTTCAAACGGCACGTACAGCTGGGGTGGCATGGCGAGCACGGCATTTTGGATTGACCCTGTTGAAGAAATCACTGCAATGTTCTTTACGCAGTTAATGCCATCAACAACGCATCCAATTCGCCCGTTCTTGCGCAGCTTGGTGTATCAGTCAATTACTGAATAACGCGCATAAATGAATTCGGTTCGTCGGTGACGAATCCGTGTTCATCAACTAGAACTTCAACGTAGCTGTCTAGAGCAAAACTGAAATAGCGCCAGGTGTGTTCGCTCACACGTGTGTACATTTGCGGTTTCACCACAACGGCAAGTGTTTCAATGTCAACGGTGATCACATTTTGTTGTGCACTGTGACCGACGAGAAGTGGCAAACGGCGAATCGGAATCACATTGGTAAATGGTGTTCCGCGCAAATCAATGTCTACGCAACCGTCTAATTCGGTGCGATGCGCGCCATTCATTTCACCCCAACGACCATGTCCGTCGGTTGCAAGCCATAGGTCTGGTTCTTCCATGTCGCGAAACAGCAGAAACTGTTGCACCATCCATGAAGCTGACATGCGTAGAACGAACTGAGCGTTGTCTGCACCAAGAGTTCCGTTGGCTGTCCAGCCTTCGTTTTCCCATTGCAGTGTCACGGTGCTTTCGTGCGCTCCGTCGGAGGATTTCCAGGTGGCGCTATGTCCAGAAGGTCCGAGCGCGGGGTAGTTCACCATGGTTACAGCCTGTCACGCGGCGATACCGTTCAGACAGATGATTCCGCTGCATGAGGCTCAAGAAATGGTGTTGGCAGGCTGCACACCGTTGACGCCTCAGCAGGTTGCCTATACAGAAATGACTGGCAGGGTCTTGGATCAAGACGTTGTTGCAGTTGAGGATGTTCCACCATTTCGAAACACTGCAGTCGACGGTTATGCCGTGCGCGCCACAGATACCGAACAGATTCCAGTAGAGCTAGTCGTTGTTGACACATTGGCTGCTGGAGCAGAACCAAAGATTGCAGTGAATGTTGGCGAAGCGATTCGCATTATGACGGGTGCGCCAATGCCCGATGGGGCTGACGCAGTGGTGATGGTAGAAGACACCGAGCGAGTTGGTGAAAAACATGTGCGCATTTCGAGAAGCGCAAAAGTTCGCGATGGTGTGCGCGATGCGGGTAGCGATGTTCGTGCCGGCGAAACGGTCTTTGTTCGTGGCACAGTGTTGAATGCTGCGGGCATTGGTGTTCTTGCCAGTGTGAATGCGCGAACCGTTCGCGCGTTTCCTCGTGCGCGAGTTGCGCTGTTGTCAACTGGTGACGAACTTGTTGTTGACGGCTCACCATTGCGCATTGGTCAAATTCGCGAGAGCAACCTCACCATGTTGGACTCCATGATTGCCTCAACAGGTTGCGAAGTGATCAACTTTGGTGTGGTGCGTGATGACGAGGCAGAACTTGAGCGCGTGCTTCGCGAAGTTACCGAGCGCTGCGACGCCATTGTGACAAGCGGTGGCGTAAGCATGGGCGACTTCGATGTGGTGAAGGCCGTGTTGTCAAAAATTGCCACGATGCAATGGATGCAGATGGCGATTAAGCCGGCTAAGCCGTTTGCATTTGGTCAGTTGCAATCCAGCGATGGTCGCACCATTCCTATTTTTGGTTTGCCAGGTAACCCCGTGAGTTCGCTCATCAGTTACGAATTGCTTGCACGACCTGCACTGCGCCAAATGATGGGGCACACAGAGAACTTGATGCGACCAGCGATTCGCGCTGTGCTTGACTCACCGTTGAAGCGCAAGCAAGACGGCAAGATTCACTTCATGCGCGTGTTCGGTGAATTCGCCGAAGATGGCCGTTTGCACGTGCGTGATTCCGGGCCACAGGGAAGCCATCAATTGGCAAGCACCGCAATGGCAAATGGCCTTGCATACGTGCCCGATGGCAATGGCTTGCAGGCTGGCGAACACGTGTCTGTTTACCTGCTTGGCTGACCGTATTTAGGGCTCAAACCCTAGGCTGAGCCCGTGGAATTGATTGACCCGTTCGGCCGAACCGTGCGCGATTTGCGCATTTCGATTACCGATCGTTGCAATTTCCGCTGCACCTACTGCATGCCTGCAGAGGGAATGAAGTGGCTTCCCCGCGAAGAGGTGTTGACTTACGAAGAATTGCATCGCGTTGCCAGCATTTGCGTTTCGCACTTCGATGTCGACGGAATTCGCCTCACTGGTGGCGAGCCAACCATGCGCGCGCACTTTCCGGTTCTCATCAACAAACTTTCCGCATTGCACGTTCCCGCAACGGCTAATTCGCCGCGCGCTGGAAAGCCAATTGATTTGGCGGTGACGACGAACGGTGCAACCTTGCGCTTGATTGCTCAAGAACTACATGAATCTGGTTTACGCCGCATCAACATCAGTCTTGACACGTTGAAGAAACAGCGCTTCCTCGAAATGACCCGTCGTGACGAACTTGAACATGTGCTTGATGGCATTGATGCCGCAATCGCCACTGGTTTCTCGCCAGTGAAAATCAACGTTGTCGTGCAACGCGGCGTAAACGACGACGAAATTGTTGACCTGGCAACTTTTGGTCGCAACAAAGGCGTTGAAGTTCGCTTCATTGAATACATGCCACTCGATGCAGATGGCACATGGCAGAACAACCAAGTTGTTGGACAAGACGAAATTGTGGAAACTATTTCTAAGGTGTACCCACTTGAACTTGTTCCGGCTCGTGGCGCAGCCCCCGCAGATCGTTGGCGTTACCTAGATGGATTGGGAACTGTTGGCGTAATTCCATCGGTGACAAAACCATTCTGCGGAGATTGTGATCGCGTTCGGCTTACTGCCGATGGCCAATTCCGAACATGTTTGTTCTCGACCACCGAATTTGATTTGCGCAAACTGGTGCGCAACGGTGCAAGCGATGATGACATTGCCGCAGAAATTAAACGCGCAGTCGGCACAAAGTGGGCGGGGCACAACATTGGCAATGTCGCATTCGTGCGACCACGCAGGTCCATGAGCCAGATTGGCGGATGAGCATGAGCAACACTCCAGAGTTCACGCACCTCGACGAGTCGGGTAATGCGCACATGGTTGATGTGACTGCAAAGAATGCAACCGCTCGTCGCGCTGTTGCACGATGCACAGTCACAATGAAACCGGAAACCGCTGCTGCAATTGCTAGTAAGGACATTCCGAAAGGCGACGTCATTGCCGCAGCGCGAATTGCCGGCATCATGGCTGCCAAGCGCACCAGCGACATGATTCCGTTGTGCCACCCTCTGCAAATTGGTGCAGTGCGCATCGATTTTGAAGTGGGTGAGACCTTCGTGGCCATCGAAGCCCAGGTAGACACCGTGGACCGCACGGGAGTGGAAATGGAAGCCCTCCACGCATGCTCGGTGGCGGCCCTCACCATCTACGACATGTGCAAGAGTGCCGACAAGGCAATGTCCATAGAGGGCTTGGCCCTATGGGAAAAGACCGGTGGCAAAAGCGGCCCCTACAAGCGGGCCAACGGCTAATAATCAGGCTTAAATCGGGTGCATTCACCCCTCGTTGTCCGTTTTGTAGCAATTCTGTAATACAATTAGGAACTCATGAGCAAACTGATTCTTCTCATCGTGGGCGCCGCTTGGCTTGCTGTCTTGCTCCCACCTTTGGTTCGTGCCCGCCTCAATGGTTCGCCAGCCAACTCGGTCACCAACTTCCGTCGACAGTTGAACCACCTCGAAAGCGCAGGCGGTCGTTATCCGCAGCAGCAACTTCGTGGCATGGCTCGTCCACTTGCTCCAACTCAGCAGCGTCCTGCAGGTCGTGCTCCACGCCCAGCCGCTTACGGTTCGATGACCGGGGCACTTGTTCGTCAGTCCAGTACGCGTCCGCAGTATCGCCCACAGCAAGTTTCAGCTCAAGCCATCGCGCGACAGAAGCGCCAGAACTTGGTATTCGGTCTTGCAGGAATCAGCTTCGCCTCGCTCATGCTTGGCGTGGCAACCGGGTCAAGCGCTTTTGTTTACACCTTCATCCTCAGCCTGTTGGCCCTTGTTGGCTACTGCTACGTGTTGGTGCAAATGCGAGTGAAGCGCGACAACGAGCGTTACCTTTCGCAGTTCCGTCGCACCTACTAATTCGGGTCACGTACACCACAGCGGCTTAGAGCCGCGAACCCCTTGCCCGCTATTGTTTTTCGCGGGGGTAGATCAACATGTCAATGACATTTCTTGAAGCAAACACTGCGGTAACTGGTCCAGGGCAAATCTTTGAGTTGATTGACGGCGAAGTGCGCGGCGTGAAGATGAAGGTGTTTAAGAATGCGCCAGCACACCTTGGTCAAGTATTTGCTGGTTCGCGCGGACATGGTGACAAAACCTTCCTTGTGTACGAGGACGAAATCATTACGTTTGCTCAGGCTGCCGATCGCATCGATGCACTCGCATCGTTGTTGGTCAACACGTATGGCGTAAAAAAGGGTGACCGTGTGGCGGTTGCCATGCGCAACTTTCCTGAATGGGTCATGTCGTTTGCGGCCATCATTTCAGTTGGCGCTGTCAACGTGTCTATGAACTCATGGTGGACAGAAGACGAAATGGATTTCGCACTTGAAGACTCCGGTGCAACCGTGCTCATTTGCGATCAGCAGCGATTCGACATTGGCGCTGCCAGTTGTGTGAAGAAGAACATCAAAGTATTGGTTGTTCGCGCAGAGAAGCCATTGCCGGCAGGAATTGATAAGTGGGAAGAAGTATTGCCACTTGGTGACAAGCATCCTGGCGCAGATATTTCGCCAGATGATGACGCAACCATTTTGTATACCTCGGGAACTACTGGCCGTCCGAAGGGTGCTGTATCAACTCATCGCGCCATTCTTTCTTCGATCATGGCGTTCTCGGCACGCAACACCATTTTCCAAATGTCGGGAACAAAACTGAAAGACGTTGATGGACCAGAAGTTCCTACATCATTCATTCTCATCGTTCCGCTGTTCCACGTAACGGGTTGTGTCCCGGTAATGCTCAGTTGTTTTGTTGCCGGTTTGAAATTGGCAATCATGTACAAGTGGGACCCAGAGAAGGCGCTTGAAATGATTGAGCGCGAGCAAATCACGAACTTTGTTGGTGTGCCAACACAAAGTTGGGACTTGGTGAACTCGCCTGCATTCGAAAAGTACGACACTTCGAGCCTGCGCGCAGTAGGTGGCGGTGGTGCACCTTCGCCAACATCGCTCGTTGGAAAAGTAAACGACAAGGTGAAGAACGGCAACCCACAACTTGGTTACGGCATGACTGAAACCAATGCGTTCGGACCAGCAATTACGGGTTCTGACTACTTGTCGCATCCAACCAGCACGGGTCGTGCCTCTTGGCCGATGTTCGTGGAAGTTCGTGATGAAAACTTGAAGCCAGTGCCAACAGGGCAGTCGGGCGAAATCTGGTTCTTTGGACCAATGCTCATTCGCGGATACTGGAACCGCCCCGATGCAACTGCTGAAACCATTGTTGATGGTTGGTTGCGCTCGGGCGACTTGGGTCGCCTTGATGCCGACGGCTACGTGTACGTGGAAGACCGCGTGAAGGACATGATTCTTCGCGCCGGCGAAAACGTCTATGGCGCCGAAGTAGAAAGCGCCATTTACGAGCACCCAGCGATACATGAGGCAGCCGTATTCGGTGTGCCACACGAGCGTTTGGGCGAAGAAGTGGGTGTGGCCATTTTGGTCAATGACGGCATGACCCTGACCCCTGAAGAACTGTGGGCATTTCTCGATGTGAAGATTGCCAAGTTCAAGATTCCGACCCAGGTTGTCATCATGACCGAACCGTTGCCACGCAACGCCGCCGGCAAGTTCTTGAAGCGTGAGCTGCAGCAGCACGTGGTGAAAGGCACCTTGAAGGCCGCAAGCCGCTAAGCCCGAATGCACTAGGGTTTCCCCACGTGCCACCAATCAACATCACCCGTGGCGACGGGGTTCGCTACGACGTCGTAGCAATTGGCAATGCCTTAGTCGATGTCATTGCTGCCGTTCCCGATGAATTTTTGGTGAACGAAAATGTGGTGAAGGGGTCGATGACGTTGGTCGACGCAGAGCGTTCCGCTCACTTGTATTCACGCATTAGTAACCCAACGCAAACCAGTGGTGGTTCGGCTTCGAACACTGCGTATGGTCTTGCAAGTTTGGGTGGGCGAGCAGGCTTCATTGGCAAAATTGCCGATGACGAATTGGGTCGCGTGTTTGGTGCCGACATGGACAAAGTTGGCGTTGGTTTCCACCCGGGTGCAACAAGTGCAACCGAGCCGACTGGTCGTTGCATCATCGCAGTAACTCCAGATGGTCAGCGCAGCATGAGCACATTTCTTGGAGCGGCTTCGCTGCTTGACCCTGATGACATCTCGCAAGAAGCGGTGCAGGCTGGGGCCGTGTTGTTTCTTGAGGGCTACCTCTTTGACCGCGACGAAGCAAAAGCAGCATTCCGGGTTGCATCAAAGTACGCGCACGAGGCCGGACGCAAAGTTGCACTCACGCTTTCTGATTCATTTTGTGTAGATCGTCACCGCGAAGACTTCCTGGATCTCATTTTGAACGACATTGACGTGTTGTTCTGCAACGAGTTTGAATTGCAGTCGCTGTATCAAACTTCGTACGAAGAAGCGTTAGAGCAACTGCGCAGTGACTGCGAATTTGGTGCAGTTACTCGCGACAAGCGTGGCTCGGTAGTCATCAACGGTCACGACTTGGTGCACATTGAACCAGAGCCAGTTGATTGGGTGGTTGATGCCACCGGTGCAGGCGACCAGTACGCAGCAGGCTTCTTGTATGGCTTTACTCGTGGCATGGCAATTGAACATTGCGGTCGTCTGGGCTCCATGTCGGCTTCGGAAGTGATCACGCACGTTGGACCGCGTCCACTTGTGCAACTCAGCACACTCATTCCAGAACATCTACGCTCATAGTTATGGCAAGCAACGATCACGACAACCTCACGGTTTTAGGTACAACAGTTCGCACTCCAATCGATCATGTTGAAGTGTTCCCGGCTCCTGCAGATGTCACGCTCGTGCGCTTTACCAGCGACGAAGTGTCATCCATTTGCCCGGTAACTGCACAGCCAGACGTAGCAACGGTGGTTATTGAATACAGCCCCGACAAGTTCTGCATCGAGTCAAAGTCGCTAAAGCTCTACCTATGGCGCTTCCGCAACATGGCGGTGTTTGCTGAAGCATTGGCTGCCGAAATTGCCAATGAAGTCATGGTCACGGTGAAGCCTCACTGGGTGAAAGTGCAACTCACGCAGCATCCGCGCGGTGGCATTGAAGTACACGCAGTTGCTGAACGCAACCGCTAACTAGTTTTCGTCGGCAGGAACAAACGTAAGTTTTAGGTCGCCTAGCTTCACCAGCGTTGAGGCAACCCATGCGCCAAGCACGCCAAAGTGTTCGTCCAGTACTTTGCTCGCACCATCAATGAGGGTTTCTTCGGCCAATTCATATTGGCCCTCGTAAGTAATTTCAAGCGCGTAGTCGGCAGATCGTTCACCATGCGTTGGGTGGCTGATTTCGATGGTGATGTTGTCGCGCTCTAACTGCTCGGCGCCAATAGAGGGGCTATTCGGTGCGGCGATGCTGTCAACAATTGAAGGCACCGGCTGTTCGGCAAGACGCTGAATGCGAAATACCACTTCAATTTCAATTGCCGGCTGTTGATCAATTTCTTCTTCGATGTACCACTGCCTGTAAGTGGCCTGACTCCAACTTGGCCAGTTCAGCGTGATGTGTGCAACAACGCGAGGCGGTAAACCTTCGCCCGGCAGGCCGTAGGTGGTTTCCCACACCAAGTCACCAAGCAAGATGTCTGATTGGAAGTGTTCTTCAAAGGCCTGGCGTTCGAGGTATGCGTTACTGAATGCATCGCGAAGTGCGCCAATTGCATCGGTAAACACGTGGTCGAGCATGCGTATTTAGGGTACTCGCTAACCTTGTGCCATGTCTTTGGTCCTTCTTGAAATTGCAGATGGTGTTGCCACAATCACACTGAATAACCCAGACGAGCGCAACACCATGACCGCGCCGATGGTGGCCGAAATTGTTGCAGTGATGGACCGCATTGAACATGACCCTGCAATTGGCGCACTTGTAGTTACCGGCACTGCACCTGCTTTTTGTGCTGGAGCCAACTTGGGCAACTTGGCTGAGGCCGATGGCGAATCACTTGGTGTTATTTATGAAGGTTTCTTACGCATTGCCCGTAGCCCGTTGCCAACGATTGCCGCGGTAAATGGTGCAGCAGTTGGTGCAGGAATGAATCTTGCACTCGGTTGCGATGTGCGCATTGCTGCACGGCGTGCAAAGTTTGATACGCGCTTTTTGCAACTGGGTATTCACCCCGGTGGCGGACACACCTGGATGTTGCGTCGCATAGTTGGACCACAGGTTGCTTCGGCTGCTGTGTTGTTCGGCGAGATTTACGATGGGGCAGAAGCAGAGCGTGTCGGCCTTGCATACAAATGTGTAGACGACGACAAGTTGCTTGCGACCGCACATGAATTAGCAAAGCGTGCTGCAAGTGCGCCACGCGAATTGGTCATTGAAACGAAGAAGACCATTGCTGCAATGGCCGACGTGGACACACACCCTGAAGCAGTGGCCCGCGAACTCACCCCACAGTTGTGGAGCACTCGCCAGCCATGGTTTGCCGAGCGACTCGCTGCGTTACAGGCCAAGATCAGCAAGAAATAAGGATTCTCGACGCCGGCAGGCCTGTGACTTGCCAATGTCGTCACGAGGTGTATGTTTGCATCAGTAAGACCTAGCTAGTGGATTTCGTCAGTGTTAAGAGCACAGAAGGCGGGGGAAGCAATGAGCAAGCGTCACAATCACCGAACAACGGTGTTTCCACCAAAGGTGGAACTTCGGGCACACGCCCACAATGAACGTCACCGAGTGAATTCAGAATTGCACTTGGCGGCAAACATGGTGAGCCATGGTGTTGAACCCGAAGATGTGAATGAACCAGGTATTGCCTGGAAAGGAATGCATCATCACGATGCAGAAATTGGTCGCGAGCAATCGCGTCGCCGAGAAATTAAACATTGGAAAACGAAAGCCTGGAAACGACGCAAAGTTGCACGCAAGCAACGAGCGTTAGAAATAGAGCGCCTGCGCGACGTCGCGTAGCAATTTATAGCCAGGCTGCGCAGAGCTCTTCGCGGCGTGTTTGCCATTCTTCAATGGTGAATCCGTAGCGAACGTGGTCTTCCCAGATTCCATTTATTTCAAGGAACCGTTCAGCGATACCTTCATGTCGCAGTGCAAGTTTCTCTACTACGCGATGGCTGGCTGCGTTGCGCGGAATGATGCACACCTCAACGCGGTGCAAGCGAAGTTCATCGAATGCAAACTTGGAAAGCACCAACACTGCTTCCGACATGTAGCTGTTGCCAGCTTTCGCTTCGTCTATCCAGTAACCGATGGTGCCGCATTGCATGGCGCCACGCACAACTCCGTTTAGGTTCACTTCGCCTGCAAACTCGTTGTTGACGAACAGGCCGAGGCAATATGCGTTTCCTGCAAGTCGTTCTCTGTCGCGTGCAGCACAGCGGTTGGTGAAAGCATCGCGGCTTTTCGCTGGGTCGGGAGAAGTGATGAGTGGCATCGGTTCCCACTTGGTGAGCCATTCGCCATTGCGTAAGCGAACTTCGCTCCACGCCTCGAAATCGGTTGCAACAAGCGGGCGCAACATGATGCGACGACCGAACAGGCGAAGTGGTCCGTTGGAGGAAATGATTCCTGCAGGGTGGCCAATAGGTCGCGAGTAGCCGCTCATGAAAGCTTCAATTCGTCTCGTACTAATCCGTCCAGCAAGTTATTCACCGACACCATGATTTCAGGAATTCGCAACTTGCGCATAACTCCCACCAACACGCAGCATCCGCCCACAATGACGTCGGCGCGGTCGGCGGGCAGGCCGGGGTTGAACTTGCGGTCGGCCAGCGTTTCGGTGGCAAGTGTTCGGAACACTTCCTCGACGTTTTCGCGAGTCATCCGTGCGCCGTGCAACGCAGTTGCGTCAAATTCTTGCAGACCAATTTCTACTGCAGCAATGGTGACGATGCTGCCGGCAACACCAACGACGCGCGTGGCATTCAGTACTTCAGGGTGATCGCGGATGAGGTCGTCCATGAAGTCGGTAACGAAACCAATTGCATTTGTGAGTTCTTCTGGGCGAGGCGGGTCGTGGTGCAGATGGCTTTCGGTAAGTACGACAGTGCCAACTGGAAAACTGACTGCATGGTGCAGTGTCTTTTCGCCGATCATGATTTCGGTGCTGCCACCACCAATATCGACAACAAGTGTGATGCCCTCGTGCGCAGGTAAGTGAGACAGGGCGCCGGAGTATGCAAGTCGACCTTCTTCGGTGCCCGCAATGATGAGCGGGCGAGTTCCGAGTACTGCTTCGGCTTGATCCAGAAACACAGCTGCGTTTGTTGCACGACGACATGCTTCAGTGGCAGTGACGCGAATTACTCCCACTTCATGTTGCTTGATGAGCGATGCATAGTGCTGCAGTCGCGCAATGGTTCGAGCAATCGCTTCTTCGTTCAGCGTGTTGTCGTGCACAACGCCACGACCGAGTCCTGTTACGTGCACTTCACGCACGATGTCGTTGCCTTGCGCGTCGGCAATGAGCAAGTTGGTGGAGTTGGTGCCAATGTCGATTGCGGCAACAGGTCGTGTGGCGGCTCGAATGTATGAACTGCGACTGAGGCTCAGTTTTTCGGCAACCCAATCGCCAACTGGGTCGTCGCCACCTGCAAGCCACCAACCGAAATGTGCATGCAGGCATTTCACGCCTATGCGCGTGCCGGCTACTCCGCCAAACGGACGCGGCCCGGTGTGGTCTGTAGGTATCAGCGCGTCGCGTTCGGCCGCGTAACGATCGTGTGCTGCAGCGATGAGTGCTGCATCGAGTTCGGCTTCAACTTGGTTGACGGCACCCGTTGCTTCAAGGCGACCAATCAATACGTTTTCGCGCGCACCACACAACCAATACAGCGTTGGCATTGGTGTTCCATCAGGCAGCAAGGGCTGATTACGCAGTACAACTGGGTCGCCGTCTAGCGCGCGAACGACAACTTCACACTTGCCTTGCGGAACTCGACCGAGCAACTCGGTGATTCGCGCGATGTCTTCTGCGCTTGGCGCGTTAGAAGAGTTTGACAAGTACAGCTACCAACACGGCAATACCGATAAGGGCAGGAATTGCACGCTTTGCGATGGTGGATCCGGCAGTGTCGAGCAAGTCGAGTGGAGCAACTTCTGGACCTTCAATCTTGCGAATAGTCGGTTGCTCGCTTGGCGCAGGTGACGTTTCAGCAACGACGGGTGCACTTGGTGCCGGAGCAGGTGCTGATGCTGGTGCTGCAGAAATGAGTTGGTTCAAGTTCTCGGAAAACTGTGCGAGCAACTTGTCGCTCACATCGGCAAGCGCACCACGACCAAACTGCGCAACTTTTCCTGAAATTGAAAGATCGGTATGCACGGTGCACTTTGTTGAAGTTGGAGTAACCGAAGTGAGTTCGGCGGTAATGATTGCCGATGCATTGCCCTTGCCGGTGGTGTCGCGACCTTCGCCCTTTAAGGATGCTTTATGCGCAACGTCATCGCGCGACACAAAACTTGCTTGTCCTTTGAACTGAGCAAGAATCGGGCCAACCTTGATCTTCACTTGTCCGCGGTAGGTGTCGCCTTCAACTTCGGTGAGTTGGGCGCCAGGAAGGCAAGGCGCAATGCGCTCTAAATCGGTGAGGATCGCCCATGCTTCTGCAACGGGGACATTGACAGTGAACTCGTGATTGAGATCCATGGCTACTTGCCTCGACTTTCGTGAATGATGTGTGCAACGCGCTCGATGTCTTCAACATGGTCAACATCGATTCCCGAGCCAATACAGGGTACTCCAGCAACCAGTTCGGGATGACTGCGCAGTAATGATCGTGCACCTTCATCTCCTGTTTGTGGAACGAGTGCGAAAAATTCAGCATGCAACTTCACGGGGTTTGCGCGCACACCTTGATACGTAGCGACGGCGAGCGGGGAAGTGGAGTTGGCTACTGCCGTCCAAGCTGACGGAGGAATGCATGGCTGATCGCCAAGACCGATGACAACCGATTGCAGTCCACGTTCGCTTGCCCATTGCAGTGCGCATTGCACAGAACTGGACATGCCGGTCGCCCACGCTTCGTTGTGCAGGTAGGTGACCGCTTCAGAGCCTTCATAACGAGGCAATTCGACCGACCCCCATACGACAGCGACTGGGCCGATGTTGGCCGCCAGAGCGCTCTGGAGAGCCCATTCAAAGACTGTTTTCCCAGCGACCGAAGTGAGCAGTTTGTGGTGCGACCCGCCGAATCGAGAACCCCCACCAGCGGCCAAAAGAATCACGCCGACTGGCGGGTTTTTGCTGATTGGGGCGGTCACAAACCCATATTTACAGGCTTTGGCGGGTCTGCCCCTCTCGAAACTCTGTATGACCCAAATATTACAGTTCCATGACATAGACTGTTACACAGTTGACATAAATGCAATAACGCGAGTCCCCTCGCAGGCACTGCCCCCAAATCCGAACCAACCGCCCCCCGGTTGGTTCGCCTACCAAGGAGCCACAATGTCACGCACCACCAAACTCATAGCTGGTCTGCTCGTATCCCTGAGCCTGTGGGGAGTCAGTTCACCTGGCGCCCAGGCAATTCCCATGGGCCCAGCCCAGGAGGCAATTATTCGCAAGGGCGCTGTCCAGGCGCAGCAGGCAGTGGATGCTTATGCCGACAAGCGCGACCGTGACGCGTACGACCTCTTTCTCGACCTTTCCGACAAACTCGCGGTTGATGTTGGCAATTTCTTGGGCGTAGATGTGAATGAGCTGCGACGCGCATGGCGATCAGCCGATGTTGCGCACCAACGTGCACTCATGGCCGGCCTTACACAAATTGGAGTTCCGTACAAAGAAAACGCAGCTGCAGAATCGGGTGCATTTGATTGTTCTGGCTTTGTGCAGTTTTCCTGGTCGAGTGCTGGGTTTGTATTGCCGCGCGGATCAAATTTTCAGTATGCAAATTCGCGTCGCGTGACATTTAAGAATGCTCAAGCAGGCGACATCATGTGGCGTCCTGGGCATGTGTCGATGTATCTCGGAGTTGACGGTGCAATTCTTCAAGCAGGCCGAACAGGTCGCAGTGTTGAATTGCACATCATGGATTCACGAATCCTTGGTTGGACTCGTTTCGCAGATCCAACTGCGTAACCGCTATTTGTGAATTGGTCCGTCACCATCGCGCAGTGACGGTGCACCACGACCAGTGCGTCGTGCAATGATTTCTCCACAAATAGAAATTGCTGTTTCTTCTGGCGTACGTGCGCCAATGTCGAGTCCAATTGGCGACATCAGTCGCAGCAACTGTTCTTCGGTGACACCGGCCTCGACCAAACGCTCAATGCGCTTTGCATGGGTCTTTCGGCTGCCCATTACGCCGATGTAGCCAACGTTGGTGGCAAGTGCGCCAACTACTGCAGGTACATCAAACTTGGGGTCATGCGTCAGAATGCATACTGCGTCACGTTGAGTAAGTTGCGCACCGCGTTCTGCAAATAGCGGAGCAGGCCACGTAACCAATACTTCGTCGGCCATCGGGAAGCGACGCTTGGTTGCGAACACTTCGCGCGCATCGCACACCAACACGTGATAACCCAACACTTTGGCAACGCGGGCGAGAGCGGAAGTGAAATCCACTGCACCGAAAATCACCATGATTGGTGGAGGAGAGAACGCGTCAATGAACACGCGAACCGTTGGAGTGTTTACTAAATCTTCTGGAGTGGTTTGACCTTGTGGCCCGTAATGGCGAACGCTGGTTCTGCCGGCTTCAAGTTCGCCTAACGTGTCGCGTGCAACGACGCGGTCGAGTTCGGCATTGCCAAGGGTTCCTTGTGCTGCATTCTCCGGGGTAACCAGCAACATTGCGCCAATGTTTGGGCCATCAATGACTGTTGCAAGAGCAACTGGCTTGTTTGCACGAGTGCGCTCTGAAAACAGTTGGTACAGCGACATCGTCAATTACCAGGTGAGCGGCTGAATGAACAGGTGAATAATTCCGCCGCAGGTAAGCCCAACTGCAAATGCTTCGTCATCTGAATAACCAAACTTCACCAGTTTGGGTTGCTTGTCGCCATTCAAAATTGCAAGTGCCTCGGCAACAACTGCACCTTCAACACAACCACCACTGACCGAACCGATGACTTCGCCGTCTTCGTTCACAGCCATTGCAGCGCCAGGGTCGCGAGGGCCCGAACCTTCAATGTCGACCACGCGCGCAAGAGCAATCTGTTTTCCCGCCGCTTTCCAGCGATCGAGGTCGTTCAGCAGTTCGCGCATAGTTCCAGTCAATCGGCAGAAATGACGCGAGTGAGGCGTTCCATGGCTTCGAGTGAGTGACCTTCAACAAATTCATCGATGTATGGAAGTGCAGCAGCCATGCCTTTGGCGAGCGGTGCGTATCCAGGCGTGACTTTCAACGGGTTCACCCAGATGAGTCGGTGCGACACACGTTGCAGGCGTTTCATCTGTTCGCCCAACAGCTCCGGGTTTCCTCTGTCCCAACCATCAGACAGCACAATCACAATTGCGCCTCGTGCCATTCCACGCACGCCCCAGGTGTCGTTGAACTTGCGCAGGCTTTCTCCAAGTCGTGTTCCGCCGCTCCAATCGGGAACTTGCTCTGCTGCGCGTTTAATCGCTTTATCTGGGTCGCGGCTGCGAAGTTCTTTTGTGAGTCGCGTGAGACGTGTGCTGAACGCAAAGGCCTCCACACGCTGTCTGCCGGCGACAGCTGCATGCATGAATCGAAGCAGAGCGCGTGCGTATGGTTCCATGCTTCCTGAAATATCGAGTAACACCACAATGCGGCGTAAGCGATCGCTCGGTTGCTTCCAGTGCAACTGCATCGGCTCGCCACCGTTGTTAATTGATGCACGTACCGTGCGTCGCAAATCGTGACGCGAACCGTTTCGTTTTGCCGTAGTTAAACGAAGCGAACGGCGAGGTGGGCCCGCAAAGCGCAGTGCCTGCATGAGGCGTTGTGCCTCAGCGAGTTCTTTGTCGTCGTATTGAGCGAAGTCTTTTTTGCGCAAAGCCTCAGATGCAGAGAACCGTAAATGAATTGCCGGATCCGAGTCGTATTCGCCGACATTCGAATCGCTTTCAGTTTCATCGTCAATAAGTAGAGAAACTTTTTGTGGAGGTAGTTCGTCACCGAGTTCACCACTTGTGCGCTGTTCCCAAAACACGGCGAACGCACGATCAAACAGCTGATGATCTTCTGGTCTGCGAACCAAGGTGCTGCGGCCTGCCCAGAACACGTCGCTGCGTGATTCGAGAGAGACCACATCGAGAGCATTGACGAAGGTCAATACCGAATCAAGTGGCACGTGTAAACCGACACCGCGCAAAACTCGCGCGAATGACACTGCCATTTCTTCTGGCGAAGAGGCAATTGCTGTGGTCATGAATTAACCGTGCAGCAGACCGCGATCAAACGCCTGAGCAACGAGTTGGGCAATGCCTTGCTCGCGCACGCGGTCGTGATCTTCGCGGTATTTCAACACGGTTCCAAGCGTTGCTGAAACAACGGACTCATTCAATTCGCGAGCACCAAGCTGGGCGAGTGCGGTTGCCCAGTCAATGGTTTCGGCAACTCCAGGTGGCTTATACAAATTGAGTGAACGCATTTGTTCAACTGCTGCTGCAACCTGCTTGGCAAGCGATTCGGCAATTTGAGGAACGCGCAAGCGAACAATTGCCACTTCGCGGTCGAAGCTTGGGTGGTCAACCCAGTGGTACAAGCAGCGGCGCTTCAATGCATCGTGTACATCACGCGTGCGGTTGGAGGTAAGAATCACGATTGGTGGTGTGGCGGCTTTAAATGTTCCCAGTTCGGGAACGGTTACCTGGAAGTCGGAGAGAATTTCCAACAGGTACGCCTCGAACTCATCGTCTGCACGATCAATTTCGTCAATCAGCAATACAGGAGGTGTATCGCGTTGGTCAATGGCGCGAAGTAACGCACGCTTGATGAGAAAGCGCTCGTTGTACAACTCGCTTTCTAATTCATTAGTTTTCTTATTCGTTGCCTCTCCGCTTGCCTCAGCGGCACGCAGGTGTAACAACTGTCGCGAATAATCCCAGTCGTATACGGCTTGAGCCGCATCAATACCTTCGTAACACTGCAAGCGAATGAGTTCACCACCAGTCATGGCTGCAATCACTTTGGCAAGTTCGGTTTTGCCAACGCCCGCTTCGCCTTCAAGGAGCAACGGTCGCTTCAAGGTGAGCGCCAAATACACCGCGGTCGTGAGGCCTTCTTCGGATAGGTAGTTCTGTTCAGCGAGTGCTGCCCGAACTTGTTCCACCGAAGTGAATGCTGCCTGTGCCATGCGTTCAGGTTAGGGGCAAAGGGTTTAAGAATCGAAGCCAAGACCGAGGCGGTCAAGGCTGCGGAGCCACAAGTTGCGTTTCCCCGTCTTGTCTTCACGGTTCAGTGCCCAACGCGTGGTCTGAATACCAATGAATCGGAAAGGCTCGGGAGGAAATGGCAATGGTTTACTACGCACAAACTGTGTTTGTGTTGCTGGAGTTTTGCGACCATCAATCATGTCGAGCATGACCTCGGCGCCGAATCGAGAACTGGCAACGCCTAAGCCGGTGTATCCAATTGCATAGGCAACACGGTCGCGCATGGCTTGGCCCCAAAACACGCTGTAGCGACTGCATGTATCGATGGCGCCGCCCCAAACATGTGAAAAGCGAACGCCTTCAAGCTGAGGAAATGTTTCAAAGAAGTGTTGTGAAAGTTTTGCCCATGTTTCAGGACGTGATTCAAGTTCGGCATTTACTTTTCCACCGAAGAAATACACCGCGTCGTATCCGCCCCACAGAATTCTGTTGTCGGCGGTAAGTCGGTAGTAATGGAATTGATTCGAAATATCGGAGAGACCTTGACGATTCTTCCAGCCGATGCTTTCTAATTGTTGCGGGGTGAGCGGTTCCGTTGTTAGGCAGTAGTCGTACACGGGCGCAATGTAGTTATGCATACGACGCAACAATGGTTTAAACGCATTTGTTGCCAGCGCAACTCGTTTCGCATGCACTTTGGAAAGCGGAGTTTCCACAACGATTCCACCAGGCGAATAGTCAAGACCTACCGCTTTTGTGTCTTCGTAAATGCGCACGCCTAGTTGTTCGGCGGCGCGCTTCAAACCCCAAGCAAGTCGCGCAGGGTCGACAAGTGCTGCTGTGTCTTTGCACCACATGCCGCCAGTAAAAATTGGCGATGCAACTTCTTTGCGCACAGCAGCTTCATCGAGCCACTCCACTTTGTGGCCAATCTCACGCAACTGGTCGTAGTCGTCTTTCAATTCGTCTAGGTATGTTGCCGAATGTCGTGTGCTCGCAATTTCAATCACGCCATTGCGTTCGAAATCGCAGTCAATGTTGTAGCGCTTAATTGCCGCTTCAATTTCGTTCAGGTTTTCAAGTCCTAAGTCTTCAAGCAATCCAACTTCGTCAGGGAAGCGTTGTTGCGCGTTAGCGATGCCATGCGTGAGGCTGGAGTCCATAAACCCACCGTTGCGACCGCTTGCCGCAGAACCGATTTCATGTGCTTCAATCAGCACAACATCGCGATCAGGATCACGCTCTTTGGCCAAAATTGCAGTCCACAGCCCGGTGTAGCCACCACCCACGATGCACAGGTCGCACGTTTCAGCGTGCACCAGCATTGGGTTCGACTCGGGCTCATCCGCATCGTCAAACCAATACGGAAAGGAGTCGGCGTCTGCAATCGCGTCTAAAAAACGCTCGTCTTGTTGATACCCACCCATGGGTTTCCCACCACCTAACTAGACCAAGAGTAGCAGTGCGGCAAGTATCATTTCCCGCATGGATCTTGGTATTTCGCAACGTACGGCGGCAGTAGCGGCGGCCTCAGCCGGGCTGGGTTTTGCTAGTGCTCAAGCCCTTGCAAACGAGGGTGTGCGCGTCGTTATTTGCAGTCGCGACGCAGATCGCGTTGCCGATGCAGCGAAAAAGATCGGTAATGGATGTGTGGGAATTGTTGGAGATGTTTCCACGACAGACGGCGCACTTGCATTCATTCGTGGAGCGAAATCAATTCTTGGCGACATTGACATTGTTGTTGCCAATGGTGGTGGACCACCTGCGGGCAACTTTGCATCAACCGATCTCGATCTCTATCCAGCAGCAATTGAGCGCAGCATGTTGGCAACTGTTGCCATGTGTAAGGAAGTCATTCCACGCATGCAAGAACGCGGTTGGGGTCGTATTGTGGCAATTACCAGCACCTCGGTTCGTCAGCCGTTAGCGAATCTCATTTTGTCCAGCACCGCTCGCGCTGGGCTAACCGCATTTTTGAAAACGGTTGCTACCGAAGTTGCCTCGAACGGTGTAACTGTGAACACGGTGCAGCCCGGCACACATGCCACCGATCGCGTTAAGCAGTTGTATGGGTCGATGGAAGGCGCAGCGGAGGGAATTCCTGCTGGCGTTGTCGGTGATTCGAAAGATTTCGGAAGCGTTGTTGCGTTTCTGTGCAGTGAGCAAGCCAAATTTGTCACCGGCACTCACTTGCAAGTTGATGGTGGCTCGTACCCGGGGTTGATCTAATGCTTCAACATGTTGTTGCGCTGACGTGGAACGAATCAGTTCCTGAAAACTATGCAGAAGTGGTCAACAAGGCTCTGCTCGACATGGCAAAAACTATTCCTTCGGTACGTAGCTACCGCTGTGGAGCCGACCTCGGAGTGAATTCGAACGCGAATGCCGATTACCTCATTGTTGCCGAGTTTGACGACGTAGCGGGGTGGCAAGAGTATGACCAAAACGCATTGCACAACGAAGTTCGAGTGAAGTACTTTGCGCCTTACGTTGCGTCACGCGCTGCCGCGCAAATCACTTTCTAGCTTTATACACGTGTTTGTCTTCCCATCGGGTTGACAACACGCAGGCAATCCACACGTACACAAAACCGAAAATGATGTCGGCAACGTAGTGTTCGCCGAAGTACACCAAACAGAAGGCCATTGCTGCGGGTAGCACGAGCGCAATTGGCTTCATCCAGTTGCGCATCTTGCTCCAGAAAAACACCACAACAAGCAATGCGCACGCGGCATGAAGTGACGGCATGGCTGCAACGGGGTTTGCAATTGCAGAACCACGTTCAAACAACTTTGAAACCGTGTGCAGACCCATTTCGCTCCAGCCACGAGCGGTAATGCGTTTAATGGGCCCAATGAGACCTTCTTTGGAGATCATCCATGGTGGGGCAACGGGAAGCACGGCATATGTTGCAACGGCTAGGAAGAACAAGATGCTGAGCCGGCGTACATAGCGCACCCACTGTTCGCGACTGACCCACCACAGCAACACGGCAGTGCCCATTGGCAAGATGAAGTGCGTCATGTATGTGATCGCGAGCGGATATTCGTACCACGCAAGTTGTGAAGAAATGTTGAGGCGCTCTTGCAGCCATACGTTTGGGTCGGCACCAAAAAACATCAGGCGGTCAATATCGCGAACCAAGGTTTTCTGAACAGGCACTCCCAATTGGTCGGCAAGCCCTCTGCTGTATTCGTATGCAAACAACATGGCTGCAAACACCGACCAGTCGCGCAACATATTGCGTTGTGCGCGAAGTGGTTTACCTACATTGGCAAAGACAAATGCGCCAAGAATCCACAGTATGACTGCAACGCGGTCGACAGGTACGCCAAAGCGTTGCGCAGACCACAAAAATATGGCCACATACAGGCCAATTGAAATTTGTCGAGTGCGAGGGTTATTTAGTTGATTCTTCAAGTGCTCGCCGTACCAACACCCTGGCCAGGTGCGCGCGGTATTCGCTCGAAGCGTTTAAGTCGCTCTGTGGTTCTGCCTCGGCTGCTGCAAGTTCTGCTGCTTCAGCAATAGAAGCACCGCTTGCAAGTGCCGCACTCACACTGGTTGCAAGAATTGGCGTTGAACCCATGTTGACCAATGCAACGCCAGAGTCTTTTCCGTTGCGCCAAGCAGCAACGCCAACAATTGCCCAGTCCTGTGCTCGACGGTTGAATTTCTGGAAACTCCAACCACCCGTTGTTTTTGGAACGCGAATTTCAACGAGCAATTCATCTGGCGCAAGTGCGCTTTCAAGAAATCCTTTATAGAAATCTTTTGCTGCAATTTCGCGCTGACCGTTTGGTCCTTGAATAACGTATGTTGCACCAAGTGCAAGCGTGGTTGCTGGTAGATCGCTTGCCGAGTCGGCGTGGGCGAGCGAGCCACCAATAGTCCCACGGTGACGAACCTGAGCGTCGCCAACATGGCTTGCTGCATGTGCAAGTAGCGGCACGTGTTGAATCACGATGTCAGACTTTTCTACGTCCATGTGGCGCGTGAGCGCACCAATGGCAATGTGGTTGCCAGCATCTTTGATGTAGGAAAGGTCGGTAATGCGACCAATGTCAATCAACATGCTTGGCTGAGCCAAGCGAAGTTTCATCAATGGAATAAGGCTGTGTCCACCGGCGAGCAACTTTGCTTCATCGCCGTATTCACCAAGTAGTGAAATGGCTTCTGCTGCCGACGATGCGCGCTTCAGATCAAACTGTGCAGGAATCATGATCGGTCCTTACTTCTTTACCGCTGCAAGAACGGATTGAACGATGTTGTGGTATCCCGTGCAACGGCACAGGTTGCCTTCAAGGCCAATGCGGATGTCGTCTTCGGTTGGGTTGGCGTTCTCATTGAGTAATCCAACTGCTGCCATCACCATTCCAGGTGTGCAGAAACCACATTGCAATCCGTGGTTTTCCATGAATGCTTGTTGCATTGGGTGCATGACCCCGTCTTTGCTCATGCCCTCGATGGTGGTGACTGCGTAGCCATCGGCCTGTGCAGCCAAAATGGTGCAACTCTTTACTGCTTCGCCGTTGAGGTGCACCGTGCATGCTCCACAGCTTGAGGTATCGCAGCCAACGTTTGTTCCGGTGAGTTGCAATGTTTCGCGAATGTAATGAACAAGCAGAGTTCGAGGCTCAACGTCGTGTTCGGTGTTCACACCATTCACCGTGATGCTGACTTTCATAATTCCCCTTATGTGCAAAAACGCCTTACTGCGCTATTTGTCTAGCTTGTTCAGTCCTCGACGAGCAAAAGTTAATGTCAAAGCAGACATGGAGACGATAGCAACCAGGCCACCCCACGTGTTTGCCCATGATAGGTAGTCAACATTTGACTGCGACACCAAGCCTTGACGAGCCAAACGCAAAATGTTGGTCATTGGGTTAAACCGCGCCACGGCGTGTAGCCAACCCTGAAGAAGCGGAAGTGGCATTTGTGCTGTTGACAGGTACATCACCACAAACATGGTCAACTGCATGATCGCGGCGGCGCGCATATCACCAAAACGGAATGCAAGTCCAAGGCCCCACCCAACCGAAACTGTGGAGACACCCAGTGCGGCAACGATGAGTGCGAGCACACCAAGTGGGCCGCTCGTGAACCGTGCTCCGAGCAACAAACCAATTGGAATAACAAAGGCACACAACATGCCAACTCGTGTCCACGCAGTAAACAAAGGTCCAACAATTAATGCGCGACGCGAAACTGGCGACATCCGAAGACGATCATAGAAACCAGTTTCAACATCGCGAATGGTGGCAAACCCAAGTCCAATTCCGCTGAACGCTGCACCAAAGCAAATGCCGAGTGGCATGAACCAATTGGTCGAGCGATCGGTGGGGAAGCCCGAAAGTTTGGTGATGGCAAAGTACGTGCCAGAAAAGGCAATCATCGTGAACACCGGCATCGCAAGTGAAGGGAAGAATGCCGAAGGGAGGCGCACGATGGTGCGAAAGCCGCGCATCATGAGTGCTTGCGAACTACGAATGGTGCTCATTGAGCGTTGATCCTGCGACGCAGCTGGGTAAGTGCCAAGGCAACTGCGACAACACAAATAGCCGTGGGGATAAACAACGTTTTGGCTAGTGCCTGCATATCGAAACCCTCAAGCACCAATGTGCGCATACCTTCAACGAGATGTGAAATGGGGTTGATGTCGGCGATGCGCTTATATGCACCGGTCATCGTTTCTCGAGGAAAGAACGCACTCGAAAAGAACAGCAATACAAATAGCAATGGGAACGCACCTTGCACCGCTTCTGCCGAACCAGTGCGAATAGCTACAGACGACATGATTGCGCCGATGGCGAGAGCCACAATTCCGCCAGAGATTGACAGTGCAACAATGCCAACGATTCCTGATTTGACGGGGGCGTTAAACGGCAACAACAGCAAGATAAAAATGAGTGACTGTGCCGCGCCGAAGATTGCGCTGCCAGCTAGTCGACCAATGAGAATTCCGCTTCGTGTGCTTGGCGAAAGGAGCAAGCGATCAAAAAAACCATTCTCAATGTCGGTTGCCAGTGCTGCCGCGCCAGTGACCGATCCAAAGAGCACTCCTTGCACAACGGTTGATGCAAGTGAAAACTGCAAAAAAGATTCAACTTGAGGAAAGCCCGGAATGTTTGTTGTCTTGCCAAATGATGAAGCCCCAAGAAATGCAAAGAAGATGGGGAAGAAAATGCTGGGCGCAACCAATGCCGGCTGACGCAACAACGCTTTGGTTGAACGTGCTGTGAGAGCTTGCGTTTGTCGTAGCGAAAGAGCAGTGCTCATTGTTGGGCGCCCTCAAGACGATGGCCGGTTGCTTCGGCAAAAACGTCGTCGAGGCTTGGCTCGTTGAGTTCAAGATGCTGCACGCGAATTGAAGACTCATCAAGTTTGCGCACCACATCGGTAACGGCTTCGGCGCCGCCACGAAGTCCAACTCCCAACGTTCCTTCAGCGGTTGGTCGAAGATCGCCAAAACCCATGAGGATTGACTTGGCGAGTTCGTGTTGATCGCGTGGGACATTGACGACCAACGTTGGGAATCCAACACCGGCCTTCAAGTCTTGTGGCTTTCCTTCGCGCACAATGACACCTTTGTCGATGATTGCAATGCGGTCGGCAAGTTGATCGGCTTCTTCTAAATACTGTGTGGTCAACATCACTGTGGTGCCCTCGTTGTTCAATCTGCGCACTTCTTCCCACAGCGAAACTCGACTCATTGGGTCAAGCCCGGTTGTTGGCTCGTCAAGGAACAACACCGTTGGTTGATGAATGAGCGACAGTGCTAAGTCGAGGCGACGACGCATGCCGCCCGAGTAAGTGCCAACACGACGATCTGCTGCTGCAGTCAGACCAACACGCTCCAGGAGTTCATCGGCTCGTGACTTCATCTTTGACTTTGGAATCGCGTACAACACGGCCTGCAAGCGCAACAATTCGACGCCCGTCATTAACGGGTCAATGGCTGCATCTTGAAGCGCAACACCAATGCGCTGACGCACTTCGTTTGGATGCTTCGCAACATCAAATCCTGCAACGAATGCCTTGCCTGAAGTTGGGCGAAGCAGTGTGGTCAGCATGCGCACAACGGTGCTTTTTCCTGCACCGTTTGGACCGAGGAAACCGAAGATTTCACCTGCGTTGACCTGCAAGTTGATTCCGTCTACCGCCTCAACATCACCAAAATGTCGCACCAGGTTTTCGGCGACAATTGGCGCCATTGCTAAGGGTTCTGTCATACCCACACCATAGATAATCGATGGTGTGGTGAAGGTAGTTGGAGGTACTCAGCGCTGTTGTGAAATGGCAGTCCACACACGCTCTGGTGTAGCAGGCATGTCTATGTGACGGATACCCAAATGCGCGAGCGCATCAACTACTGCTGACTGCACTGCGGGAGTGGATCCAATCGTTCCCGATTCGCCAATGCCCTTGGCGCCGAGTGCGTTGCGTGGTGTTGGAGTTTCCATGTGGATGACTTCAAAACTTGGTAACTCTGCAGCAGAGATGAATGCATAGTCAGCAAAGTTTGACGTGATTGGGTTGCCATCACCGTCGTAGCGCACTTCTTCAAGAAGAGCTTGTGCCGCGCCTTGAGCAATGCCGCCGTGAATCTGTCCTTCAAGTAACAACGGGTTCAATACTTTGCCGGCGTCGTCGCATGCCACGTGGCGAAGCATTTTTACTTGACCAGTTTCGGTATCTACTTCTACGACCGAGACGTGAGCACCAAATGGGAACGTCGCGCCTTGTGCAACGTAATCAGTTTCCTGAACGAGTCCGCCATCCTTAGCCAATGCAATAGACAAATCTGCCCACGACTTTGCAACTGCTGGCGTACCCGTAACGTGGAATGAAGCGGACTCTTTGTCGAATACCACGTCTTCTTCGTTGGCTTCGAGCAATCGAGCCGCATGCTTACGTGCTTGCTCAACTAGTTCACCTGCTGCAACGTGCACTGCAACGCCGCCTTGCTGTAGCGAGCGCGAACCCATGGTTCCGCCACCCTTTGGCACGAGGTCGGTATCGCCCCACACCACGTCGATCTTGTCCATTGGAATACCGGTTTGATCAGATGCGATCATGGCCCACGAAGTGACGTGGCCTTGACCGTGTGGCGAAGTTCCGGTGTACACCACTGCGCGACCATCTTGTGTAACTTCGATCTTTGCGGACTCGCCAGCGCTTGATCCTGCAGTGATTTCCACATACACGCTTACGCCAATTCCGAGTTGCTTCACGCTGCCACTCGCACGACGTGCTGCTTGTTCTGCACGAAGCTTGGTGTAGTCGGCTGCTGCAAGAACACGATTCAACGACTCTTCGTAATCGCCAACGTCATACGTTTGACCGATTGACGTTGCATGTGGCTCAAGGAACTTTGGAATCAGGTTGATACGGCGTACTTCTGCAGCATCTTTTCCAATCTCTGCTGCAAACATGTCCATCGCGCGTTCAATTGCCGCGGTTGCTTCTGGTCGGCCTGCGCCACGGTAAGCAACAACCGGGGTGGTGTTAGTGGCAACAGAAGTAGTGCGAACTTCGATATTTGGAATGTCGTAAACGCCTGAAGCCATTGGGCGGGTCATGAATGGGGCAAGAATCGCTCCAATGTCAACCCATGCACCGGAGTCCTGCAACACATGCATTTGATAGGCGGTCACTTTTCCAGCTTTCGTGCCACCAATGGTCACGTACTGAATTTGCGCGCGACCATGGCCGAGAGCGGTCATAGATTCGCTGCGTGTTTCCAACCAGCGAATTGGAAGGCCTGCTTTTTTAGCAACCGCACCAAGCACTAATTCTTCTGGGTAAGCGGCGATCTTTGCTCCGAAGCCGCCGCCAACGTCTGGTGTGATGACGCGAATCTTTCCAGCCTCAAGTCCGTTTGCGGCTTGGATGGTGTCGCGTGCGCCTTGTGCGTGTTGCGTCGACATCCATTGAATCAGTCGACCTTCGTTGTCCCATGCTGCTGCTGATGCGCGAACTTCTAGCGGGCACGGTGCAACTCGCTGATTGACATAGCGACCCTTCACGACAACTTCGCAATCAGCGAACATTGCATCGCCCGTGTTGTCGGGCATGCCAATTGCGGTGCTGTCAAACACCACGTTGCTGCCACACTCTTCGTAAATGTGGGTGGTGCTGGTCATTGCTTGTTCAATGTCGATCAACACTTCAAGAGTGTCGTAGTCAACGATGACCTTCTCTGCCGCATCTTCGCCCTGATTGGCGAGTTCAGTGAGCACAACTGCAACTGGTTCGCCTACGTAGCGAACTTTGTTGCTTGCAAGCAGTGTGCGCTTGGCCATTGGGTTGAAGGTGGCCGACACTGGTTGAAGATTCAAATCTGCAGCGGTGTAAATAGCAACGACACCAGGAGATTCAAGTGCATCAGCAATATCGATACTCGTAATATTGGCGTGAGCAACAGTGGAACGAACAAAGGTTGCATGCAGTGCGCCAACAAGAAGTGGTTCGCTGTTGAGGTCGTCTACGTACACGCCACCGGTGGTGAGAAACTTTGGGTCCTCTTTACGGAGTACGCGGTTACCAAGAATGCTTCCAGCCACAAAATCTCCTATCGCTCTGTCTAACGACAGGTTAGGGGGTAAACGGCTGCAGGGAAATTTCGCCCTGGGCAGCCTTTTTCGCAGATTCGAGACTGCGTACTAACAACATGGTGGAAACAATGGTGTACGGCCAACGTTCTGGAAGAGCCGTAGACAGTGCCGGCATTTCCATCATTGGTAGGCGGCGCTCATCGAAGCGAAGGTAGCCAAGTTGGGTGCGAATGGCGTCCTGTAAACCGGCCTCTGTTTTCAAGTAGGTCACCTGGTCTTGCAGGTTTTCGATGACGTCTTCGTATTGTGCGAATTCAATTTCTTTTTGTGCGATGAGATTGCGCTGATTGATATACGAACGAACTGGAAACACCGACATGGCAACAATGAGTGCAACGATGACGGCAATGGCGAGAGGGGTACTGGCCAAACGGAGTTTGCGACTGCGAACGAGTCGAATCTCGGTGGTTGCCATCCCTCTATTCTGGCCTTCAGCGATGACTGAATTGCGTCATCTCCGTTGACCTGCTGGTTACTTGCGTGGTGCGAGAGCGTCCTTGCCCATGAATTGGGCTTTCGATCCAAGCTCTTGTTCGATCCGGAGTAATTGGTTGTACTTAGCAACACGGTCACTGCGTGCTGGTGCACCAGTTTTGATCTGACCGCAGTTTGTTGCCACTGCAAGGTCGGCAATTGTGGAGTCTTCGGTCTCTCCACTGCGGTGGCTCATCACGCTGGTGTACTTGTTGCTCGTTGCGAGGGCAATGGTGTTCAACGTTTCGGTCAATGTTCCAATTTGGTTCACCTTCACCAACACGCTGTTGGCAACATGTTCGGTGATGCCACGTTGTAGGCGCGAGACGTTGGTAACGAACAGGTCGTCGCCAACAAGCTGAATCTTGTTGCCGAGCTTTTGGGTGAGTGTTGACCATCCGGCCCAGTCGTCTTCTGCCATTCCGTCTTCAATGGACACGATTGGGTATTTGCTGGCAAGCATGTCCCACCACGATGCAAGTTCATCGCTGGTCAAAACTTTTCCTTCTCCTGAGAGGTGATACTTGCCATCTTTGAACAACTCGCTCATTGCTGGGTCGAGTGCAATGGAAATATCTTTTCCAGGAGTGAATCCTGCTTTCTCAATTGCTTCCACCAAGATTGCAATCGCTTCTTCGTTACTTGCAAGGTTTGGCGCGAATCCACCTTCGTCACCAACTGCTGTTGCCATCTTTCGCTTATGCAAAATTGATTTCAGCGTGTGGTACGTCTCTACGCCCCAGCGCAATGCTTCAGAAAACGATGACGCGCCAATTGGCATGACCATGAACTCCTGCAAGTCCACGTTGTTGTCGGCGTGAGCGCCACCGTTCAATACGTTCAACATCGG
>JBJOOQ010000003.1:0-42789 GCA_046051205.1 Actinomycetota bacterium | reverse complement strand
ACTTATGAACACGTTTAACTCCAAAATCCCAGCTGGTGCGTTGCATGAAAAGTGGGACAACTACAAAGCAAACGCAAAGCTTGTAAACCCAAACAACAAGCGCAAGTTCAAGATCATTGTTGTTGGAACCGGTCTCGCAGGAGCGTCTGCTGCAGCAACACTTGCCGAACTTGGTTACCAAGTTGATGCCTTTACATTTCACGACTCACCACGTCGCGCACACTCCATTGCCGCGCAAGGTGGAATTAACGCCGCCAAGAACTACCAAGGTGACGGCGACAGCATCAACCGTTTGTTCCAAGACACCATCAAAGGTGGCGACTTCCGTTCGCGTGAAGCAAACGTGCATCGTTTGGCACAAGTGTCAGTGGACATCATCGACCAGATGGTTGCTCAGGGTGTTCCATTCGCCCGTGAATACGGTGGATTGCTCGACAATCGCAGTTTCGGCGGCGCACAGGTAAGCCGTACGTTCTATGCGCGTGGCCAAACAGGCCAGCAGTTACTTATTGGCGCGTACCAGCAAATGGCTCGCCAAGTTGGTCTTGGTGGTGTGCGTTTGTTCAACCGAACCGAGCTGATTGACACCGTCACAATTGATGGTCGTTGCGCAGGAATTGTTGTTCGTGACTTGCTAACCGGTGAAATTCAATCGCACGCCGCTCATGCAGTGGTGTTGGCAACTGGTGGATACGGAAACGTGTTCTTCTTGTCAACCAATGCAATGAACTGCAATGTCACCGCTGCATGGCGTGCGCACCGACGTGGCGCGTTGTTTGCAAACCCGTGCTACACACAGATTCACCCAACCTGCATTCCGCAGGCCGACGAAACGCAGTCAAAGCTCACTCTCATGAGTGAGTCACTACGTAACGACGGTCGAGTGTGGGTGCCAAAGCGCGCAGATGACAATCGTCAGGCAGATCAAATTCCTGAAGACGAACGCGATTACTTCCTCGAGCGCTTGTATCCGTCGTATGGCAACTTGGCTCCGCGCGACATTTCTTCACGCGCAGCAAAGCGTCTTGTCGACAAGGGTCAAGGAATTGGGCCGCTGAAAAACGGCGTGAACCTTGACTTCTCGGCAGCTATCGATCGACTTGGTCGAGAAGTGGTTGAAGAGCGTTACGGCAACTTGTTCCAAATGTATGAGCGCATTGCTGGTGAAGACCCATACAAGACACCAATGCGTATTTACCCAGCAACGCACTACACCATGGGCGGTCTGTGGGTGGACTACGAGTTGATGACCACCATTCCTGGTTTGTATGCAGCAGGAGAAGCAAACTTCTCTGATCACGGCGCAAACCGTCTTGGTGCTTCGGCGTTGATGCAAGGTTTGGCAGATGGTTATTTCGTCCTGCCGTACACCATCAGCAACCAACTTTCATCACTGTTGGGCAAGACCATTCCAGGCACTGATCACCCAGCGTTCAAGCAAGCAGAGTCGGAAGCAAGTGCTCGTTACAACGGATACCTTGCGGTGAAAGGCAAGCGTTCACCAGATTGGTTCCATCGCGAACTCGGCAAAATCATTTGGAACGAATGCGGCATGGAACGCACGCGTGAAGGTTTGCAACAGGCGCTCACTGATCTGCCAGCACTGTACGAAGAATTCAAGACCGACTTGCGTGTGACAGGAACTGGCGACAGCACGAACCAGACGCTCGAAAAGGCCGGCCGCGTTGACGATTTCTTCCAGTTGGGAATGGCAATGTGTCAAGACGCCCTCACACGCGAGGAAAGCTGTGGCGCGCACTTCCGTTCTGAGTATCAAACAGAAGAAGGCGAAGCGCAACGTAATGACGAGGACTATTGCCATGTTGCTGCATGGGAGTGGACTGGCGATGCAATGAAGCCTCAGCGCCACACCGAAGATTTGGTATTTGAATCAATTCATCTTGCAACAAGGAGCTACAAGTGAGCCATCTGAAGAATCTCACGCTGAAGGTATGGCGCCAATCCGGCCCAACCGACAAGGGACATTTCGAGAACTACACCATTGACGAAATCAGTGATGAGGCTTCATTCCTTGAAATGCTTGACGTGTTGAACGAAGGTTTGATCACTGAGAATAAAGAAGCCGTGGTGTTTGACCACGATTGCCGCGAAGGGATCTGCGGAACGTGCTCACTCATGATCAATGGTGTTGCACACGGTCCACAAAAGGCAACAACAACCTGTCAGTTGCACATGCGTACATTCAAGAGTGGCGACACCATCGTGATTGAGCCATGGCGAGCAACGGCATTCCCGATCATCAAAGACCTCATGGTCGATCGCAGTGCCTTTGATCGCATTGTTGAATCTGGTGGCTTTATTACTGCTGCAACTGGTGGTGCTCCAGATGCAAACCTCATTCCAATTCCAAAGCCAGTTGCAGATGCAGCAATGGACTCAGCTGCATGCATCGGTTGCGGTGCTTGCGTCGCTGCTTGCCCAAACGGTGCAGCCAGTTTGTTTACTGCAGCCAAGATTTCACACCTCAACTTCTTGCCACAAGGCCAGTCCGAGCGCTTTAAGCGCACGGAAGCAATGGTCGAAACGATGGATGAATACTTCGGTTCATGCACAAACCACGGCGAATGTTCTGCAGCATGCCCGAAGGAAATCTCTATTGATGTCATCGCATTGATGAACAAGGATTACCGCGCGTCAAAGTTTAAGAACCGCAAAGAACTCAGTCGTTAGTAGTTGCTGATTTGTTGAGTTCACTTGCAACGTGGGTTCAAGATGTTATTGAACAACTCGGCTATCTCGGTGTTGCACTACTTGTGGTGCTTGAAAATGTATTTCCACCGATTCCGTCTGAGATCGTTCTACCTTTTGCGGGCTTTGTAGCCCAACAGGGGAGTGATTCAGTTGTCTTAATGATCCTGGCCGCAACGGTTGGGTCGGTTATCGGTGCGCTCATTATGTATTGGATCGCCGCGATTATTGGAGACGATCGTCTGCACGCATTTACTCGCAGGTTTGGCAAGTGGATACAGATTCGCGAGGCCGATTTAACTCGTGCCGAAGAATGGTTTGATCGTCATGCAATGAGCGCCGTTTTGGTTGGTCGCTGTGTTCCACTGATCCGTTCTGTGGTGTCGATACCTGCAGGCTTCCGTCGAATGAAACTCATTCCGTATATCGCGTACACATTCCTAGGCAGCTTGGTTTGGAATATTGCGCTTGTCGGTGCTGGTGCAGTACTTGGTGAAAACTGGGAACGAGTGGAACCCGTTGTTGCCGCATTTCAGTGGATTGTTATTGTGGTGATTCTTGCTGGGATAGCACGACTCGCGTACGTGGTTTACCGGCGTAAATCACTCTGATACTTGTTGCACCAACCATCAATGTGATGATGGCAACTGCAAATGCTTGGAAGAAACGGTTTGCGCGGTCGGTACCTGCGGCAATTGAGTGCACGCAAATCAACACCAACGAGACATAACTCGTGAGGTGGATGTATCGCCAAAGTTTCTTCGGAATTTTCTTCATGACAAGTGAAGACAGTTGCACAGCAGCCGTGAGGTAGAACGCAATGATTCCCCATGCAACAGCGCTTGATTTCCAAGAAGATGCAAATGGAACGAATACATCAGCGGTTCCGAAGTGCACATAACTATCGCCGACGATTGCCGCCATGTGTATTCCAATGCCAAACATGGTGAGGGCACCCAGCCACTTGTGCAGGTCGAGTAGCCATGCTGGACGGTCGTAAGGCTTGAGCATTCGTGTGGAAAGGAGAATTCCCCACATACAAGTCGCAGTGAAAATTCCCCAGGTAACGATTCCCGAAGCGCGCGATAAATGCCACCAAAACTGTGAATTGCTCATAGAGAAAATTCCTTCCAATGCTTACTTACTAAGACTTTTCCAGAATGGTCAATTACTTGTGCAGCAACACCAAAGCTGTCAATGATCGGAAACATGATTTCCGATCCGCTGACAAGAAGTGCTGTTGCATAAATTTCCGCCCACACAGCTTCGTTAGCAATGACCGTAGTTTGTACGAGGCTGGAGTCAGCACTCGTAAGTGGCAGTCTGGTTTTTGGATTGAGTATGTGGTGTTGAACACCAGCAGGTGTTGACCATGTCTTTGCGTGAAGCCAAGAAGTAGCGATGCCGCCTTGTGTAAATGAAATTGTTTCTGTTTCGCTTGTTGCAAATGGCGTTTCGATAGGAATGGTCCAGAAATCACCCTGTGGACTTTGGCCAATGCAGCGAATATCGCCGCCAATGCTGACGCATGCTCCTGTTGCTCCACGGTTAATGAGTTCGGTCGCAAGAATGTCTGCGGCAAGTCCTTTTCCAAGTCCGCCAGGGTCAAGCGTGAGTCCTGCAGGAATCTGGACCTGTTGCTTTTCCTCGTCAATGCGAATCTCCGAAAGCGGGATACCCCAGCTGCTTTCATTGTGCAGAAGTGATTGACGTTCAGGATGTGAAAATGAAGATCCGTATCCGATGTCGATCAACACTGGTAACAAGGTGGGGTCGAACGCCTCGTTGGTTGATTCGTAAGCACCCACCAGATATTTGACCAATTGAATCGTGTGAGGTGAAACCTTTGTTGCTTTGCCCGCCGCATTATTGAGTTGCGAAATTTCGCTGGTTGGAATAAACCGACTCCACAGCTGCTCAAGTTGCTGCAGAAGAGAATGTGCAAACTCAATGAGGTGGTCACTTCCGACGACTGTGACGTCTGCAGTATTTCCCATTACGGGGAAAACTGATTGCGTTACGGTTGGCATTGCGGGACGAGTTACTTCGAACCACTCGTTGCTGGTGCAACCCAAGCAGCTTGAGTGGCGGCAGGGGCTTGAAGGACGACCACTGGCTGTACTGGAGAAACAGCATTTGCTACTACTTGATTGCTGGCAACTGGAGTCGCTGCTGCTGGCGCAGTTGGTGCTTGCGTTGGGGCAGTGGAAGTCAATGCACCGAAAGATGGGTCAAGTACGGGAGCGTTCACAGCTTCTTTGTTTGTGCTTGCTTGTGCAGCAAGTGTGAGCGCCGAGCTCACTCCCAGAGTGGTGACTACGGCAATACCGGTTGTCAGGATTCGCGCTGCACGTGCTGGATGCTTGTCGCGCTTGGTTCCATTCCTAGTCGTCATCGTCTTCTCCTTCGTTTTCGTGGTTTTCTCTTTCGTTGTCTTCATCGTCATCTTGTGTACGTGGACGAGGAGCGGTGGCAGTTGGTGCTGTTTCATTAAGAACCGATGTGATGATTCGATCTCCAATGATTTCGGCACGAAACTTCATTGTTTTGATACCGCTTGTAAAGGTGACTAACACTCGGCTGACCGTTTCGTTAACTGTTGAGTAGGTGTAGTCACCGGCTGGTGCAACATTGGCTACCGAGAGCGAAGTTCCATTCTGGGCAAGCGTGACGACTGCAACCCCAGCAATGTTGTAAGCCGTCTCAACGATTGCGGGGGGTGCAACCGTGATAGCCGTTGGGTCAGTAGTTGAAGAATTTTGAGCGAGAACGATGCCAGCTACTTCAGCCTCAAGGGCTTGTGATGCACTGAATTGATTGGTGGCGTTGTCTAGGACTGAGGTATTCACCGCAAATGCGATACCTCCTGCTGCGAGTACGCCAACAATGGAAAATGTAGTGGCAAAGGTTGTTTTCATGTCCTTGACCTTACGGAAGGTGTTCTAAAGGGCGGTCTAAGGAATATCCAAGATTCATCCAATTTTTTGGGAAAGAGAGCAATTGGTCGAAGTTCAGCGACAATGGAGGTATGGAAGTTCTGCTTGTAGAGGACGACGCGGCAATTGCATCCTCATTATGTGCAGGGCTCGAGTCTTCTGGAATGGTTGTGCACCACGTGTCAACCGGAGCCGACGCTGTTGCTTCAGATTATTACGACATTGTGTTACTTGATATTGGTCTTCCCGACTTTGATGGGTTTGAAGTTTGTCGGCGTATTCGAGCGAAGAGCGATGTGCCAATCATCATGCTCACTGCCCGCAATGAAGAGATTGACCGCGTTTTCGGATTAGAAATTGGCGCAGACGACTATGTCACGAAACCCTTTGGATTGCGTGAACTGATTGCCCGAATTCGAGCAGTTACTCGTCGTCATGATTCAACACATCAAGCATCAAGTTCGCTTATCACGGTTGGTTCACTCAGCATTGATGTCTCAACGAGGCGTGCAGTTTTGTCCGACGAGCCACTTGACCTCACTACAAAAGAGTTTGACTTACTGGCGTATCTTGCAGAACATCCCGGTGTAGTGCATCGTCGAAACGACATTATGGAATCGGTCTGGGATACAAATTGGTATGGACCAACAAAAACGCTGGATGCCCATATTGCGGCACTTCGAAAGAAGATGAACGATCCAAGGTGGATTGAAGCGGTGCGTGGTGTTGGGTTCAGGTTGGAGCAGCCAGCATGAGAAAACGCTTATTGGTAGCAATGGTTGGCCTGTCACTCGTAACGCTTCTTATTCATGACATTCCTTTATCCCTCCACCTACAAGAGATTGAGCGAGATCGAATCATCACCTCTCTTCAGCGAGATGCATTCACGCTAAGTAATCAGATCTCTCCACTGATGGACAACGAAGCAGCTGCTAGCGAAGTGGAAATTCAAAATGTGCTCGATGGTTTTGAAGTAGTAAACGAAGAAACGGCGATAGTTGTAGATGAATACGGCTATCTCTTGGCAAGTACAGCAACCACATTTACGGTTGGCAGCGACTATGCATCGCGTCCCGAAGTGAGTGCTGCTCTACTTGGAAGCCCGACATCTGGAACCAGACTTTCTAATTCAATCGGTGGTGAATTGGTGTATGTCGCTGTACCGGTTTTCTCCGGGGCACAAGTCCGTGGTGTAGTGCGAGTCACGTTGCCGACCAGCATTTTGGATTCCCGAGTTCGTGAACAACTCCGAAATGTACTTGCCGCTGCATTTGCAACAATTCTGTTGGCTGTTCTCGTGGCATTTGTGTTTGCGCGCTCAGTATCCAAGCCAATTGAGAAATTACGCCGAGCCACCGATCGTTTTGCAAGCGGTGATTTGTCGGCAAACGCTGAAGCTGGAGGGCCCAAAGAAATTCGAAAACTGGCGCAATCTTTTAATGACATGGCCCTTCGAATTAGTGGACTAGTGAAACGCCAAAAATCCTTTGCTAGTGACGCCTCGCATCAATTGCGCACACCACTTACGGCGTTGCGTTTACGCCTTGAACAAGCCACAACTTCAATTGATAGCGCACCGGATATGGCTAAAGAACACATTGAGGAAGCAATGAACGAAGCCGACCGCTTAAGTCATTTGGTCGAACAGTTGCTTCAGTTGGCTCGCTCAGAGGGTACGGTGTTAGAAAAATCAAGCTGCGACGTCTCTGAGTTCATGGAAGAACGAGCTGATGAGTGGGATGCTCTAGCAACTGAGCGCGGGCTAGTTATCCAAAGAAGCATTGCGCCTGGCTTGCATGCCGAAACAAGTCAAGTTGCATTGAGAGAAATCATTGACAACTACATAGATAATGCTTTTGAAAGTTCTGCTACTGGGGGAGTCATTGAGTTCATTGCAGAGAAGCAGTCAAGCCACATTGAGTTGATTATCCGAGATAGTGGGAAGGGATTAACCAAAGAACAACGAGAAAGCGCCTTTGAGCGCTTTTGGCGAGGCGCAGATGCTGCTAACCGGAGGTCGGGCAGTGGTCTAGGGCTTTCGATCGTTTCTCAACTTGCTCAGGCGAGTGGTCTCGCCGTAGAACTTCGAGAGTCGCCTAAAGGTGGAATCGACGCAGTTCTTGTTATTCCAGTCGCTAGCTAAACAGCTAGCGCACCCGAAAAGATTTGCCATGCAAGTGCAGACTTAGCGATCAAACTCAGCACGATGTATGCGCGCTCGCCGTACAAGTAGTTTGCCCACTTACCCTTCGCCTTGTATTGCTTCCACTGCACAAGCGCAAAACTGTTGAACAGTACGAACAGCGAAATCACAATTCCGTATACGAAACCCGGCGTAGCCGACTCGGCTGGGCCCTTTGGCGAAAGGGTGTTGATAGCCATCATGACCCACGGAACAATTCCTGCAATGCAACCAAAATAGAAGGGCAGCATGTCGCCACTTCCAGGTTTTGCATACTTTTCTTGTAACCATCCGAACAGAATCATTGATGCATTTACGCCAAACATGCCCGACAGCGCGATGTAATCGGCAACGCCATTGAGCTGCAAAATAACCACAATCATGAGTGACGAAGAAATTGAGTACTCAACCCAGCGGAAATAGTTATGTCGAGCCTCGAGTCCTGCGGCATACCTTGGGAAAAACTTAGGGCTGATGATTAAGAAATGAAAGAACGCTGATAGCGCCAAAAATGCGCCAATCATCCAACTGATATTCAGGTTGAATAGCTGAACGGGGTCGGAGAATGCATCAAGTGTTGGGGCATCGGTCAAGTACGTAGCCCGGACTGGCATTGCTGCGTCATTAGAAAGCGCAATGATTCCAACGAGGGAAGCTAGGTGTAGTAATCCTGCAATCAGGTTAAGCCTGCGTAATTTGCTGATTTCTGTGTCCATATTCCAATTGTGCCATGCCACAGTCGCCACCTGTGGTTCTCGTAGTCTTGCACTGATGAATTCGTTAGCCGTTTTAGTTGCCGCCACTGGTAGGGACACCGTTTCAGAATGGATCCGGGTTGACCTCGTTGCGATCATCATGTTTATTTCTGGCTCTCATGTAGTGATGCGCTTGGTCGCATTCCTTGCTGACCAGCAAATTTTGAGCGTGAAGAACCGCAATCCAGATAGTTCGGACATGTCCGTGCTATCAACGGGAGCACATCGCGCAGCGGTGCTTGGTGCATTGCGCTGGGGAATCAATTTCATTGTCATCGCCGTTGCCGTAACTTCTGTTTTCTTGCGGCTGAACTTGCCACCATCTGCACTGGTTTTTCTCGGTTCCGTCGCAGGTGCCGGTTTGGGTTTTGGTGCGCAGCAAATGGTGGGCGACATCATCGCGGGCTTGTACATCATTGCGGAACGTCAATTTGGTGTTGGTGACATTGTGCGCCTTGGACCATTCGGCATCGTTGGTTGGGCAGAAGGTCGAGTAGAAGAAGTGACGCTTCGAGTAACAAAGATTCGCACCTTTGACGGCGACCTCATCAGTATTGCAAATGGACAGTTACGTCAAAACGTGAACATGTCGCGTGACTGGTCGCGCGTTCTCGTCACGGTTCCTCTTCCGCGTGAAAGTGACATTGAAAAAGAGATCATTCGCATTGACCGTGTGTGTGCAGAAATGGCTCGCGATCCAAAGTTCGCAGAAATGTTGATCGAAGTTCCTAGCGTTCAAGGCGTAGATAACTTGGGTGAAGCCGATGTTGAAGTACGTGTTGCGGGGCGTTCGCTTCCAGTTCAGCAATGGAAGGTTGAGCGTGAACTGCGCCGTCGTATTGCTGCAGAACTTCGTAGTACGTATGCGGCAATCAAAGTGAGCGGAGGGGTGACGGCATGAAATTACGTCGACCACGCAATTCAACACTGTTTTCAATTTTGATTTTCTTGGTGTCATTCGGATTCTGGCTTGGTCAGCCTCAGCCAGTCAAGAACTATTCGTATGTCACCATTCCTGATGTAGTAAAAACTGATCCGCCTGTAACCATTGCGCCGGAGACCACTGTGGTGGATACCACGATTTCTGTTGATACAACGATCGATCCAACAGGAATCACCGTGCCCGTTGAAACCACTGTTCTTCCGTAGCGAAGGACTATTTCGTATCTACAACTAAGAACGCTTCGGCGGTTCTTCCTGCAGGTAAGCCACCAGCTTGAGCAATTTGCTCACCCCACCCGCGCATTCGCATAGGTAGTTCTGCTGGTTCTTGATGCTGGCTTGCATGACACAGCAACGCCTCAATTTTCTTGTCCATCATGTCGGTGGTGTCAACGAAATGCTTGGGATTTGGGCCTGCCATGATCCATGTTTCAGGAACGCTGTGCGGTGCGAGTCCGCGTTCGCTGAGCAACTCTGGAAATGCAAATTCATTTCGTGCATCTGGGTATACGGCACATAACGCTGCTTCACCGGTTGCAAGGTGATCGGGGTGTGACGCGTAGATACGGTCGTATCGACGCTCAGATGACTGAGTGAGCACGCGGTCGGGTTTAACCGTGCGAATGACAGCACTAATTTCGCGACGCAGGTTCAAGTCGGGAACGACAGCACCGTCGGGGAACCCCAGCCAATGCAGCTCAGTAACGCCAAGAATGTTTGCAGCGGCAGTTTGCTCTTGTCGACGAATGCGCGCCATCTCATCGCGAGTAATGGTGTTGTCAGAACCACCAGCTTGACCGTCAGTAACAAGGCAATACACCACTTCGTGGCCTTCGGAAGCCCATGTGGCCACTGTTCCACCGGCACCAAAGTCAACGTCATCTGGGTGCGCAGTAATCACAAGTATTTTCATGCAATTACCATAGACAATGTCATGACCGATTCACGAGAGCCACTGCATTCGCGAATAACCATTTACGAATAACTGCCAGTGATGTGTCATTGGCCACGTAGCCCAAGGCGGGTACTCCTGTATCGCTACGGTGGATGTTAATCCACATGATTGAAGAGTATGGCCGGAAAGGCGACGACTAATGAGGAAATTGTTTGGAACACTCCTGCAAATCCGACTTGCAGTTGCAGTAATTGCTGTACTCGGAGTTGCGTTCCTAGTCGTTGGTGTTCTCATTGGAATGCCACCGTTCGCATACATCGTTATCGGACTGCTTATCGCTGCACCAACCTTGTTTTTTGTTTACAAACCCCGTGAGAATGGTCTCACTAATGCAAAAGCGCTGACGGTTTTCTTTGGTGCAACGGTGGCGACGCTGTTGATTATCCAGCTCATTCCATTTGGCAAAGATCACTCGAACCCACCGGTAAACGGCGAACCAGCATGGTCATCACCGCGCACTCGTGAGCTGATGGTCAATGCTTGTTTTGGTTGCCATTCAAACTCCGTTGAGTATCCGGCGTACGCGTCGGTTGCACCAATTTCATGGACGGTTCAAAGCCATATAAACGAAGGCCGCGAAAAAGTGAATTATCAGGAATGGAATTCGCGTCAACGAAATGCAGATGACACGATCGAAGTAATCAGGGAGGGGTCAATGCCTCCTAGTTACTACACCATGTTTGGCAAGCACCCTGAAGCAAAGCTGACTGATGCTGAGATTTCAGAACTCATTGCAGGGTTGCGCGCAACACCAGGGTTCAACAAAGGGGATTAAGAATCAGTTTTGACTGTAAATTGATAGTCTCAACAATTACGTCAGGAGCCATCATGTCAACCATCAACCTCACAGTCGAAACCTTTGAAGAAACGGTCATGGCAGACGGAATTACGTTGGTGGATTTCTGGGCCGAGTGGTGCGGGCCCTGCAAAATGTTTGGTCCAATTTTCGAAAAAGCCGCCGAAGCAAACACGGACATTCGTTTTGCCAAAGTAGACACTGAAAACAATCAGGAACTTGCCGGTGGAATGGGCATTCAGTCAATTCCTACCATCATGGCGTTTCGTGATGGCGTGATGTTGTTTAGCCAGCCAGGTGCAATGCCTGCTGCTTCTCTTGATCAATTGATTGAGGCAATTCGCAAAGTTGATATGGATGATGTTCGTAAACAGATCGCCGAAGCAGAGGCTGCAAACACCAACGAGTGATTACTTCATTGACGAGTTGATGAATATTCCAAGAACGGTGAACATGGCGCCCATCGTGCCAATCGTGGCTCCAAAGAACTTCCATCCAGTGGCGTACATATAGTCCTTCAGCGAGGACTCAAGCGATGTAATTCGCTCGTTCGTTGAGGAGAGTCGTTCGCTTGTTTCCGTTATCCGACTATCCAACTGATCTCTCACTGCGGAGATGCGCTCAATAAGTGCGGATTCTGATTTCATAATTCGCAGCTCTACCCGAAGTGCGAGATTTCGAACGTCACCCCTAGTAGCTGGTTCATGTGAGTTGTCATTGAGGTCTTCTATAGACATTGGCAGATTGTTACATATGTGGTGCTTTGGCTGTCAAGTACCAATTCGAAGACGGGGGTAGGGTGCGGGTAACCACATGATCCATCTCACACCAGCCGAATTGATTGCAATCAAGCGCGACGGCGGAGCATTAAGTAAGCAGATGATTGACGATGTGGTCGCGGGAATTACCGACATGTCGCTGAGCGACGCTCAAGTTGGTGCATTTGCCATGGCTGTTCGCATTCGTGGAATGAATATTGATGAAACGGTGCAACTAACCGACGCCATGCGTCGTAGCGGCACCAGCATTACGTGGAACCTTGATGGCCCCGTTGTCGATAAACACTCAACAGGTGGGGTAGGCGACACCGTAAGCCTGATGCTTGCGCCAATGCTTGCAGCTTGCGGCGCGTATGTACCCATGATCTCTGGACGCGGGCTTGGCCATACTGGCGGAACCTGCGACAAAATGGAATCAATTCCTGGCTACACCACCGCACCACCGCGCGAACAATTTCAAAACATTGTGCGTGATGTGGGTTGTGCGGTGATTGGGCAAACCAGCGACCTGGCTCCTGCCGATAAGCGCTTGTATTCCATTCGCGATGTAACGGCAACGGTGGAAAGCATCCCACTTATTTGCTCTTCGATTTTGTCGAAGAAACTAGCGAGTGGAACCAACGTGTTGGCAATGAATGTCACCACTGGTGGCGGAGCATTCATGGCAAAACTCGAAGACGCCAAGGCGCTTGCGCAAACGATCACCAGCGTGGCGCAAGGCGCTGGAGTGCGTTGCCATTCGCTAGTTACCGACATGGATCAACCACTTGGCAGTGCAGCCGGAAACGCTATTGAAGTGCAATATACGCTTGATTATCTGAATGGAATCCGTGAGCCGCGAATGCATGAAGTGGTTCTTGCACTTGGCGCATTGGTGCTTGTCGATGCTGGCCTAGCGAAAGACAACGCTGATGCCAAGCAGAAACTTGAGGCCTCGCTAACAAGCGGAGCCGCGTTAGAGAAATTTGCACTCATGATTTCAGCACTGGGTGGCCCAACCGATTTTTGTGAGAACTCAACGAAGTATTTGGTTGCTGCTCCAGTCATTCGTGAAATTATGGCTGAGCGCAGTGGTTGGATTGAATCGGTTGGTGCCAAAGAAATTGGTATGAGCGTGGTGGTACTGGGTGGTGGCCGCACGCAGCCCGGTGCACCGGTTGACTGGAGAGTTGGAGTGAATGCCATTCCGAGTGTTGGCGACAAGGTCGATGAATCAACGGTGATTGCACGTGTCCACGCAGCCTCTGAAGATGCGGCAAACATTGCCGAGCAACGCATTCGCGCCGCAATTGCAATCAGTGAATCTCGTATAGAACCACGCCCAGTTCTTATTGCATAGTTTTACTTCAGTATTGAAGTAAGAATTACTCCATGAAAGAACCTCGGTTGGTGCCACTGGAGCACGATGCGGTTTTGGCTTTGTGTCAGATACTGGGGATCATGCTTGATCAGTTATTTGATGGTGAAGGTGCATATGGCTGGAGTTCTGAAAAAATTCTGGACTTAGAGTCCCGACTCATGTCACCTGCAGAGAATGAAGGTGTTCTATTGGGAATTGATGATGCCGCATTGCTCTTGCAGGGTATGGCCTTTACTGAAGTGATGTCCCAGGAGTTTCCTTGGATCGACACAGTCAGATGGGTGACTGACTTTGTTACTGAGGAATTACGAAAGCATTGGACGGAAGAAGAGTGGCGAAGTATTGCATAGCCCGTTGCTAGTTGGTTCGGTCTGCAGCCCACGTTGACAGCACAATCCACACCGCACAGATTCCACACACAGTCCATGCCAACGTACGAATGAAATTCACCGTCATCAATTGATCATGAAGAGATTTGTCAAAACCGTCAGCAAGTTTTGCGTGCGTCGGCGCTGACCAAAAACCACTAATCACCAGCACCACGGCCATTGCAGCACCGTTAATTACTGCCGGAATTCGCCATGCCTTGCGATCATCTAGAAAGGCGAGTGCAAGAATTCCAAGCAAGGTGATACCTTCGGTTAACCAAGGAATAAACAGGAGTTTTCCAATTCGTTCAACGTGAGCGGCCTGAAAGCTGGCGTATGTCGACTCACCGACGTATGCAAACAATGGGTAATGGACATAATGAATCGTCCAAATCAGTCCAACCATGAACATTGTCGCAGCAGCATGAACAACAATCAATATGCGTGCATTGCGTTGCAGGGCTTCCATGGCCACAGGCTATCCCTCGCCTAATTCAGTAAAAGAGTTAGGTTTAGCCCTACGGTCAGTCGGCTGGGTTTGTCCTAAATACAAAGGAGAAAATAATGTTAAGAAAACTTAAAGCATGGGGTTTCAGCGCAAATCTTTCTTATGCACTTGGATTCTTGTCGGTAATTGGCAGCATTGTCGTGTGGTTCACGCAGGGTGGAACCGACGTTGATGCAATCACAGGCGCATCTGGTGAGCGTTTCGGAATTTTTGTTGGTCTTTGGGCGCCAACGTTCATGGCAATTGGCAATGGAATCGACAATTTGCGAGACGAGAAGTAATTACAGCCGATTAAGGCTTGTTATAAAAACTGCAAGTGAAACTGCAATCACAACAATCGGTGCAACAAATTGGCGAATGTTTGTCATAAAGATAAACGTAGCATTGTTGTTCCCGATTGTTGTGGGCAGTTGTTCTAACTGAAAGACGGCGTGTATGAGTCCAATCATTCGTGATCTGCTTTTATCCGATCTAGGTCCTGCGGTGCGACTGTTAGAAGAATGTCGCGGGTTGCCAGATACAAAACCTGCTGATGTTGTTCAGTTTGTTAATGATGTCTCGTCGGGAGCACCAGGCGTGGTGGCAATTGACGGTGATCAGATCATCGGCGTGGTTCAGGCTCGTGCCGTGGGGGATGAAGCATGGATCAACGTAGTAATGATTGATCCAAAATTTCGCCGACAAGGTCTTGGGTCTGCAATGTTGCAGCGCCTTGAAGAAAAGCTACTTCACCAAGGTATTCGGAAAATTTCTGCTCTGTTATCAAGTTCGCAGGCTGGCGAAACCGCTCTGATCAATCGAGGTTTCACCTCGACTCATGATCTTGTGTTGTACGAAAAACTTGAACCAATTGCACCAACATCAATGCGAATAATTGATACTTATGGTGGAGAACTGTTGTCAGAAAGTTTGTGGGACAGCGTGTCGGGAATGCGCGAAGAAAAGCAGATCATTGCAGGGCGAGTTGTTGCACCACTTGCAGACCTCGAAACTGCAAGCCGAGTTGGTGTGAAAGCCCCAGCCACAGTATTGCTTTTTGGTCCTCCGGGAACAGGAAAGACCACATTTGCAAAAGCCATTGCAGGTCGTCTTGGTTGGCCGTTCATTGAACTACTTCCGTCCAAGCTTGAAAGTGGAGATGGGTCCATGTCTGCCGAGCTACGAGATGCAATGAACGATTTGCTGCAGTTGGATCATGTAGTTGTATTTATTGATGAGTTTGATGAAATTGCTTCAGCACGCGAACACAATCCTTCAACAAAGGGTGTAGTGAATGAGTTACTAAAAATGATTCCTGCATTTCGGTCTGCTCCTGGACATTTGCTGGTGTGTGCCACAAATTTTGTTGCCGACATTGACTCTGCGGTATTGAGGCCTGGAAGGTTCGATTTGGTGATTCCTATCGGCCCTCCAGATTTAAGTGCGCGATTGGCCCATTGGCAGTCGACCCTTGAACCGTTGGATCAGCGCGGTATCGATATTGAAAAAATTGCAAAGCTCACCGAGGGGTACACACCAGGCGATGTTGAATTGGCAGCGCAACGTGCTGCGGCATCTGCCTTTGATCGAATTAGAGCGGGCAAAACACCTGCTCACATCACCGAAGAGGATCTTGAAGCGGCAATTGCGCGCACACGCGCTTCGGTAACTGCCGAAATCAGGCAGCGCTTTGCTGAAGAAGCTGAGCGATTCGCTCGAGTGTAAGCAGCAACTAGCGGCTGAATGCGGACGATGCGAGGTCTTCCTCGCCAGAGGCAATTGCCAAAACAATTCTCTGTGCAACAGAAATCGGACTTAGCCCTTGGGGAAATTTTGGTGCGACTCCCGCAATGGCTCGCGTTGCTAATCCAGTTTCGGTGTGTGGCGGACGTGCATCAATGACACGGATGCCAAGCCGTCGCGCCTCTCGGCTGAGTGCCTCATTAAACGAGCGAACCGCTGCTTTTGATGCACCATAAGCCGCCATTCCAGGCAGGTTCTGCTCGGCAATCACCCCGGAAATACCAACAAGTACCGAGCCCTTTTTCATGTGGGGCAGTGCAGCTTGCATCAGGAAAATGTGACCAAATGTGTTCGTCAAGAACAACTCTTCAACAGCATCGATTGTTGTGGAAACAATGTCGCCAAAGGCAACCACTCCCATTGCGTTTACAACAATGTCAAGTGAGCCATGCTGGGCGAGCACCGTGTTGATCATGGTTCGTGTTTCTTCTGGAGAGCGCAAGTCAGCAACAATATGCAGTGGGTCGGTGTTTGGTGTGCGAGAACACGTGACCACAGTGGATCCTCGTAAACGCAGTTCAGAAGCAATTATTTGGCCAAGTCCGCCTGTTCCACCCGCAACAATGGCTACTTTCTGCGCAAAATCAAACAAGGTGTCCATAACTGCTTACGGGTGTCGCGCGATGCTGTCAAGAATGTGGGCAACGCGAATTGAATCTGCACTTGGCACGACCCAACCCGCTTCGCCTTCAATCACACGGCTTACATTTTCAACCATTTCCACGAATGCGTTGGTTACGGCAAACTCTTCAACCACATCATTGATGTGAAGTGAACTTGCTTCGTTCCAGGTTGTGAAAGATTCACCAACGCCGGTGTGCATGCTTCCGTTCGACCCCCGAACAATAAATTGTTGCTGGCTGGGTAATGCAAACGAACTCACCGCGTGGGCTGAGATTGAGCCATCTATACGCACCGAGACATCAGTCGTTAAATCAACACCCGTTGGCCCAATGGCACGCGAAAGACTCTCAATTTCAAGGTCAGTTGCCCCGCCAGTTAGTGCGACCCATGCATGTGCTTGGTAACACCCAACATCAAGTAACGCCCCGCCACCCATCAGTGGGTTCAGCCGATAGTTATCGGTCATCTCCGAGGTGAAGGTGAAGGCGGTTTCAATGTGTTCAATGCTTCCCATAGCGCCACTAGCAATGACGTCAACCATGCGAGCAAAACGTGGGTGCCATCTGCCCCAAACCGCTTCAACTAACAGCCGACCACTTCGGGAAGCGCAATCAAACATGGCTTCTGTCTCGGTTGCGTTTAAACCCAAAGGCTTTTCACACAAAACATGTTTCCCGGCTTCAAGTGACTGCGTTACCCATTCAAGATGTTGGCTATTCGACAAACTGATGTACACCGCATCAACGCGCTCATCGGCCAAGAGGTCTTCATAGGTGGCATGCACTCGTTCTGGTTCAAGAGTTGCAGAACGCTGTTCATCGCGGCTGGCAACGGCGTACAAGTTTGCAACGCGTGATGCGTGCACAGCTGGGGCGAGTCCGCGGCTGGCAACGTAACCGGCACCGAGAAACCCCCAGTTGACGGTCACTAGTTATGACCGCCGAAGCGCTGGCATAACTGGCATGGCGTTTTGCACGGCCGATTGCTCGGCTGCCTGCATAATTGCCACAACATTGCGAGATTGCAATGCATTCACTTCCATTGGAGTTCCGTTGTTGATGTACTCGACGATGGAGCGATGAAATTCGTGTGGTGCGAGCGGCTGCAACGGTGCAACTCGCGAGGTTCCATCTTTGTGATGCACCGTCAAGATTGCAGGCAAGTCTGCAACCGCTGGTTCGCCGGCGGGGTCCCAATCGCCAATGATTGCTCCCTCGGTGCCAAGAATATAAAACTTAGGTTTGCGAGCAGCAGCAAGATCGGAATGAACAAAGGTTGCTTGCTTGCCCGTGGTGAATGTGACGGTGACATGTGCATGATCGGCGTTCGTTGCATGTGTCCATACGCGTTTATGGTTCTGTCCGCTCACATGAGCCACATCGTCAGGAATGATGTTCAGAATCTGGTCGAGGAAATGACTTCCCCAATCAAAAATTGCACCGCCAGACACTTCGGCATTTGAGTGCCAGTAATCGCATGGTCGTGAATACCCGCCAACAAAACTGTCATAGTGGTACACATCGCCAATTTCGCCTGAGCGAATGATTTGGCGCAATGTCACGAAGTCGGCATCAAATCGGCGATTCTGATACACCACAAGCATGAGGCTCTTGCTTGAGGCAAGCCCAATTAACTCGTCGCACTCATCTGCAGTGAGCGCCATTGGCTTTTCAAGCACAACATGGATGCCACGCGACAGCGATTCTTTTGCCCACTGAAAATGGCTATTTGGGGGAGTTGAAATAACGACAAGATCAAGGAGCCCAGGATTCAGCATTTCGGTTGCATCGCTAAATGCCGTTGCATCTGGCGCAAGGGCGAGGGCAGCAGCAACGCGTTCCGGGTTCGTGTCACACACGGCCGATAGTTCAAGACCGCTGGTGTTTTGCACTGCAAGGTTGTGCTCGTGTCCAATCGCGCCATACGCAAGGAGACCAACGCGAATGTCGCTGTTTTTCATCGTCTATGAGATTATCTCTCACCCTTGAAAAAGGGCGAGGCGTGCTTATTGATTGTGAGTAGTTGACGACGCAGCATGATTCCGTCACCTGGCCCGAGGATGAATCGTTCAAAAAGTGATCCAAGTGGAAGGTTGATGTGTGAGCGCATTCGCGTCACTAAGCGTGTTCCCTGTGGGTCATCACGCAACTCGTAGGCAAGAGTGAAGTGCATTCTTGGTGACTTCCTACCCAGTGACTTGATTTCAAGCACAAAGTGTCGCGGTGGATCAACAATGGCAGCAGTGAATGAAATTGGGCCAGAAGGTACTGTGTCTCCCGACTCAACTGACTGCCATTCATCGTGCACTCTGGTTGCGCTTTTGCGACCAAGATTGTCGAGCCAGTCGTAGCTGTACCAACCGGCACGTCCAAAACCCATTTGCCGAATCCATGGAAATACATCCTGCGGTGGCGCCTTAATGGTGATTGACCGTGTTGCGATGAGTGATGCGTCAGCGCATAAGTCGTCGCCAACAACAGATCCGTGAATCTCCTCGCTTGTTGCACCCCAGAATTGAAAGATCATGACAGTGCTGAAGCGTAATATGAGAATTCGTGAGTGTGCCATTGTTTGTCGCCAAAGAGATCGGGCACACGCTTATTGACGAAAGCATATGGATGCCAACCGTCACCATTGATGTGTCGCAGTCGCCCGAAGTTGCAGACCTTGCTCGAGTGCATGCGGTGGAGGGAATTGGAGACGTCAGCACACATGCGATTCGCCAAGATGACACAGTCGTGGTTGGAGTGCAGTTAACAAGTCCGGTGCAAGCCATGTTTGCAGTCACATTTAGTTACGCATTACATCGTGATTTTCTCAACGAAGTAGCCGATGCAGAATCTCTCATTTTTGCAACAACAGATACAGGGTCTGCACATGAGGAACACCCTTTATGGCTCAGTGTTGATATTGACGGAGCCGCCTTACGTCAAACGATGAATCTAGAAGTTGACTGATTGCGGGTCGCAAGGCCTTAGTAACCTGTTACGGCGAGGCCCCCGTAGCTCAGTGGATAGAGCGACGGTTTCCTAAACCGCAGGTCGCATGTTCGATTCATGCCGGGGGCACAGGGATCAGAGTTCGGTTTGACTGTCACAACGCAGGAAGTCGGGCCCGATTTCTTTTGGACACAACTTCCGATTCGCTGGTGCAAATGTTCCATCTCGGTTTTCCCAGCCCGGAACGATCCACGCATGGAGCATCCAAAAGTCTCCACCGGCAATAAACGAACCGTTGCACTCATCTGGCCCAGTAGATCTCTCGCGAATTACCCACCCCGATAATGCAACGCACAATCCTGCATGGCGATGCCACATGTCTGCTCCGCCAGCAAACCCCTTTGGTTCTGTTGCTGATTGAACGGCATAGGAGTAACCGACAAGCACTGGAGGAGACTTGCTGTGATCAAATAACACCATCGATGGGTTTCCCGGTGCGAAGGGCTCGAGAATTTGCGACCATCGCACCCAATGGGTTCCAATTCCCGGAGAAGGTGAAGTAGCGAGCACGTATCTGCGTGCCGCAACTTTCTCGATCGTGTCAAGATCAGCAATCATCGAACGAGCCGTTTCGATCTCGGATTCAAGAGCCTCTAGATCTTTATCCTCGACCGCATGACCAGAATGAGAGCCACCATGTTGGTGCTCGTCGGCAGGTGGGCGCTCTGCGTCGGTGGCACCGAGTGCAATGATTGCAGCCACTTCGCTTTCGGGTAGATCGGTGGCAAGAGTGTCGGTGTCGGCAGGTGCTGTGAAGACAATTCCGTCATCGGTTTGCTGCGAACCACCTGCATCGGAATTGCTGCATGCGCTGAGGGTTACAAGTGAGGCGATGACGAAGAGCCGTGTCCACATCAAGGGTCTTTGTCGTTGCGACACCACCTGTTGTGAGATTAGTGGAATTCGCGGCAATAGGTAGAGCCTTGGTTTCAGTAGATTGAGTGCATGAATTTTTCCTCGCGACTGAGGAGATCGTTGTTATCAAACCCGTTTCGACTGTTGCCTGTGTCGTTCGCGGTGATGATTGGCATTGGGACAATGCTCTTGTTGCTTCCACAAGCCACGGTCTCGGGGCGCAAGACCACTGTTCTTGACGCGCTGTTCACTGCAACGAGCGCTGTGTGCGTAACAGGCCTTTCCGTGGTGGATACCGCCACGCATTGGACAGGCATGGGTAAAGGCATCATTTTGTTTCTCATTCAAATTGGTGGACTTGGCATCGTGACTGTTGTCAGCATCGGAATACTTCTCGTTGCTGACCGAATCGGTTTATCGCATACCCGCATTCTGGCTGCAGACCTGCGCACCGACAGCTATAGCAGTGTGTCCAAACTTGTGCGCAACATCGTGCTCACCACGTTGGCATTCGAAGCAATTTTCGCAGTGCTACTTGCGGCACGCTTCTTCTTTGCGCACGACTATGGGTTTCAAACGGCAGCAGTGCACGGTGTGTTTCACAGCGTCTCTGCCTGGAACAACGCTGGCTTCGCGTTGTACACCGACAGTTTCATTGGTTTTGCAAACGACTGGTACCTCAGCATTGCCATTTCTCTTGCAGTTATTTTTGGCGGACTCGGCTTTCCCGTATTGCAGTCTCTTGCTATGCATAAATTGAAATGGAGAATGTGGCCGATGCATTCGAAGTTGATGATCAGCGCGACTGCAGTACTGCTCGTCCTGGGTTCGGTGTTGTTTCTCGTTTTTGAGTGGTCAAACCCGCGCACACTCGGAGCGCTTCCCGAATCAGCACGTCTGCATTCGGCGTTCTTTCACTCGGCACAAACCCGAACTGCAGGTTTCAATTCTGTTGATACGGCAGCGCTGAACGAAGAATCGCTTCTCGTATCCACAATCTTGATGTTTATTGGTGGCGGTAGCGCATCGACTGCTGGTGGAATCAAGGTGTCAACGTTTGCATTGCTGGCGTTTGTGATCTGGGCAGAAATTCGTGGCGATCGCGATGTCAACATGTTTGGTCGCCGCATCTCCGAAGATTCGCAGCGCCAAGCATTAACTGTTGCATTGGTTGGGGTTGGGGTGCTCGCTGCTTCAACTCTTGCCCTCATGGTCCTTGGAGAAACAGGTCTGACTGCTGCCGCATTTGAAGCGGTTTCTGCATTGTCGACGGTTGGCCTCTCTACTGGCGTGACCACAGCAGAAGGATCGCCGACACGGATCGTTCTCATCATGCTGATGTTCATAGGTCGACTCGGCCCGGTCGTGCTTGTGGCAGCAATTGTTCTTCGAACACGCCCCAATTTGTTTAGGTTTCCGAGCGAGCGCCCGCTCATTGGGTGAGCCCAGGGCTGACCATATGCTGAATATCCTCGTTATTAAAGAACGGACAACCTGACACCATGACGATCTCAAATCCAGCGAATTCACATGCAAATAGCGCTGAAGTCAAAGCAGCTAATCGTGGTGGCGTGCTCATTATTGGTCTCGGCAGATTCGGTGAAGCGCTAGCGCGCGGGCTTGTCGAGCAAAACGTCGAAGTGCTTGCTGTCGACTTTGATGAAGAGATTGTGCAGCGAGTGTCGGGAGACATTCCTAATGTGGTGCAATGTGACGGCACGTCGTCACGTGCACTTCGCCAAATTGGTGCCGAACAGTTTTCTCGCGCAGTCGTCGCGATTGCATCGAATATTGAGGCATCTGTGCTCTCGGCGCTTGTCCTCATTGACGAGTTGAAGGTGCCAATGGTGTGGGCAAAGGCGGTCTCTCTTGACCACGCAAAAATTTTGGAGCGAGTTGGCGTAACTCGCGTAATTCAGCCCGAGCACGACATGGGTTATCGCACTGCGCGCAGTATTGCTCGCCGTGTTACCGATTACTTCCATATCGAGGACGACTTTGCGCTCGTTGAAATGGAAGCCCCAAAGAGTTGCCTTGGCCAACCACTTGGCGAACTAGCAATTCGTAAAAAGTTTGGAGTAACGATTGTGAGCATCAAACCGCCAGGTGGCGAGTTTCAGCATGCAGAGCAGTCGACGATTCTTCAGCCGGGTGAGTTGATTCTGTTGGCTGGCAAACCAGCAAGCCTCGACGCATTCGTCATTGCTGCAGAGTAGGAATCACAAAGCGCTCAAGGCGCCAACTGAAAACGACTATTGCGTGGCATAACCAATGGCGAGTGAAGCGGCTACTGCTAACCAGATTTGGTATGGCACGAATGCACTGCCGAGCGCCGGCGACACGCGAAACGCGATCACCAGAAGTGGGATCGTGAATACGGTTGCAAGCACGAGCGCCACACTTGCTGCAAGAAGTGAATGCGGAACATAAAACAACCATGCCCAAGTCAGTGCTGCTGCCACGCTCGATGCAAGCGATATCAGCCAAACCACATGGTTTGTGCTTGATAGGCGGCTTGCAACGAGCCACGTAGCGACGACAAGCATCACAAAGTTGTATGGCCAGATAATTCCGAATACAAAGCTGGGTGGCTGCCATGCCGGGCGAGGAAGTGAGCGATACCACTGATCATCTGTGGCCACCAAACGACCAGAGCCAATGGCATAGACAGCAATAATGACGGTTCCGAGGACACCTACGACGCTGCGACTCATGTTTGAGTATGTCACGTCAGTGGCGTGACTATTTTGTAATTCAGTCAAAACCTATAAACGAGGCAACCTTGTCGGTTGGTGTGCGGCGTGACTTTACGTCGTTCGCTACAAACGTTTCGTCTGGGTAGCCCATTGCAACACAGGTCATGATCACCTGGTCTTCAGGGATATTTGCGTTTTCTCGCACCACTGAAGACTGCATGATTCCTTGACCATTAATCACGGAACCGATGCCTTTAGACCAAGCAGCAAGAACAAGACCGTATGTTGCAGCTCCGCAATCGAAGTGGGCAATGGTGTCATCGGCGAGTGCTTTGTCAACAGTGATCACAATAGAAACCGGTGCGTCAAACTGACGGAAGCCGCGCATAACCCAATCCATTCGGCGTTCTTTGTCGTCACGCGCAATTCCCATTGCTTCGAATAACTGAACAGCAATTTCAATTTGTCGTTCACGATGCGGGCCTTCGTAACCGTGGTTCAGTTTGATCTCGCGATCAACTGATGAACCAGCCATCATCTTTTCGGTGTTGCCCTTGCGAATACGTTCCAGTGGCTCGCCAGTAAGTACGTGGAAGTGCCATGGTTGAGTGTTCATTGACGATGGCGCGTGCTTGGCAATGTGAATAATCTCTTCAAGAATTTCGCGTGGAATTGGATCAGTCTTGTAACCACGAATGCTGCGACGGTCTTGGGCGATTTCTTCGTAGTCCATGGGAGAAGCCTAGAAGTGATGCCCAAAGCGCAACGAATGGGGTACGCCGTGAGTTTTGCCCCTCAAAATGTTAGTTTTTCCTGTTGTGATTGCTGCGCAAACGAACCTGTTGTCGCTGCTTGTGCTGGCCCACTTTTTGGTCGGCGCACTGATGCTGACAGTGTTGCGTCGACGTCCAGTTATTGGAGCTGCTTTTGGCATTGTTGTGCTCGGCGCAATGGCTATTTCAGTTGTGGTAAACGGAGTGGGAGCTTCCTCGCCTCACACTGAATCCACTGATTGGATTCCTGAACTGGGCTTCGGAATCAATTTTGCCCTCGATGGGTTCGGCGTATTGATGGCACTCATCGTGTCCATTCTTGGCGCGGCGGTGCTTGCGTATTCGTTGTTCTATTTTGAACACGACGGCACATATTCACGATTTGTCGGACTCTTTATGGCGTTTGCTGGCGCTATGACCGGAGTGGTGTTGGCATCAGACCTTTTCACCATGTTTGTGTTCTGGGAACTCACGTCTATTTGTTCATTCCTACTTATAGGTCTGAACGACACATCTGAAACAGCCCGGAAGGCAGCCGTACGTGCGCTGTTAACCACTGGCGCAGGTGGATTGTGTTTGCTTGCTGCGGTTGGCGGACTGCAAGTTGCAGCTGGAACTGTGTCGTTTGCAGAGCTGGCGGCAAACTCACCACAAGGTTCGCTTGTGCAGGCGTCGGCAATGTTGATTCTGCTTGCAGCATTTACCAAGTCGGCACAATTTCCATTTCACTTTTGGTTGCCAGGAGCAATGGCTGCGCCAACACCGGTAAGTGCATATTTGCATTCAGCGACAATGGTGAAGGCAGGCGTGGTGTTGCTTGCGCGTACTTCACCGATTTTCGCTGAAATTGGTCCATGGCGCTGGTGGATTGTGCTTGCAGGTGGAATCACGATGATCTTGGGCGGAGTGCGTGCACTTGGTCAAACAGATGCAAAGTTATTGCTCGCGCACAGCACGGTTTCTCAGCTTGGTTTACTCACCATTTTGTTCGGCATTGGTTGGGGTCCGGCTACGTATGCGGGAGTTGCGCATCTTCTCGCTCACGCAGTGTTCAAAGTGGGATTGTTCCTCGGCGTAGGAGTAATTGACCACAACATTGGCACACGAGATATACGAAAATTTGGTGGTCTTCGAAAAACAATGCCCGTCACTGTTGCAGCGCTAGTTGCCAGTGCGTTGTCGATGGCGGGCATGATTCCATTGTTCGGTTTTGCAACAAAGGAAAAATCACTTGTGGCATTGCTTGATGCCGAAGTTGGGGGAGTTGCCACGGTTGCCCTGATTGCTGTGCTGATTGGCTCAGTTTTTTCCGTTGCCTACAGCGTGCGATTGATTCGAGGATTGCTATTACCGCAAGATGAAGAGCATGCACATGAAAGCGCAGAACACCATGAAGCGTCTGCGGTTTCGAAGTTTGTACTTTCTTCGCCTGTCATCGTTGCGGGTGCGGTTTCACTTGCATTCGGCCTTCTTGCATCAACAGTTGGCAAGTGGTTGGTAGCTCCTGGAAGTTCACTTGACCAAGAAGCAGTGTCAAAGCTTGCGCTTTGGCCAGGTTTGAATACGCCATTTGTGATGTCAATAGTTGTTCTCGCTGTGGGCGCAACAGTTGGCATGCTCGTGCCGTTGGTGCAAAGGGGCTCTACAGCATCAATTGGTGAAAGCGTTTTCGATCGTGTTTACGACAGCGTTATTGGAAGTGCAAAGCGCGTTACTTCAGTGGCGCAGTCGGGTTCGCTGCCTGCATATGTTGCAGTAGTCATTGCCATTGTTGGCGCAGCAATAACGGTCAGCTTGGTGACTGGAGGCGACCTACCAACCATTACGCGTTTTAGCGAATCATGGGTTCAGGTAGTGATTGCTGCTCTTACTGTTGCGTTCACCCTTGGCGTGGTGATGGTGCGGCTACGGTTCACTGCTGCGTTGTTGCTTGGCGGAGTTGGTTTTGGCGTGGCGATGCTGTTTGTTTTGCATGGTGCACCAGACCTTGCACTTACCCAGTTGCTTGTTGAAACATTGACCATCGTGGTGTTCTTACTTGCGATGCGCAGAATGCCACGGGATTTTTCTCCTTCATCGCAGTGGGCACCTCGTTCAGCCAGAGTTGCCGCGGCTGTGTTTATTGGTATTGCAGTGCCGCTTTTTGCAGCCAATGTGGTTGCCTCGCGCACAGCGGATTCGGTTTCCGAAGAATATGTTGCGCGCTCGCTTACTGAAGCGGGTGGACGCAACGTAGTGAACGTCATTTTGGTTGACTTCCGTGGTTTTGACACCATGGGTGAGATAACCGTGCTTGCTCTTGCAGCAATGGGTGTTGCCAACCTCGTGCGCATGGCCAGTCGTGAACGCCGGTCAAAGACATCAGAAAGGGTGGTGTCGTAGTTATGAAGCGTTCCGTCATTCTTGAAGAACTTGTTGATAGGTGGCTGGTTAAGGTCAGTGTTTTGGTGGCGGTCTACATCACCTTCCGTGGCCACAACGCACCTGGCGGAGGTTTTGCTGGCGGTCTCATCGTTGGCGCGGCATTCGTATTGCGGTATCTCACTGGGCGTCAACTCACTATTGCTCGACGTCCGTTACAACACCCTTCACGGCTTGTTGGCTTTGGGTTATTGCTCGCAATTGTCACGGTTATTGCGCCACTTGCCGTTGGTGCAACAGCACTTGAGTCTCATATTTGGAAACTGTCGATTCCTGCAATTGGCGAAGTGAAGTATGTGTCGTCCACATTTTTTGACTTAGGCGTATTTTTTGTAGTCATTGGTGTGGTGCTCATGATTTTGGTGTCTCTCGGTTCAGAAGGCGACCGCATATCTGTCGACGACGGAAGGTCATCGCAATGAACGCAGTAGAGATGGTGGTGATTGGCGTGTTGTTCGCAGCAGGCTCATACCTATTAATGGAGCGCTCGCTCACTCGTATTGCGCTTGGCGCTGGTGTTATTGGAAACGGAATCAATGTGCTCATCATTGCCACGGGAAGTCGCCCTGGCGAGGCGCCGATATTGGGCAGAGCGGACGAACTTGTAGACCCCATGCCACAGGCATTGGTGCTTACCGCAATTGTGATCGGGTTCGGTTTGCTGTCGTTCCTTCTTGCATTGGCATGGAGAAATTGGACCATTTCTGAAAACGATGAAGTGGAAGATGACCTTGAAGATCGACTCATTGCTCGACGAGATGGCGACGCAAGAACTTCGGCTGGTAGCAGTAACGGAAGGAATGCATCATGACTGACGCATTGTTAGCTGCGCCAATAGCTGTTCCGTTGCTGATGGCAGCGCTTGCCATAATTGTGCGCAAAGCCAGTATTCAACGTGTCTTGAGTTTTGTAGGACTTGGTGTTGCATTGGCGGCAGCAGTAGCAAATTTTGTTCGAATTGCATCCGACGGAGAAATACTCGTTTCACGACTTGGCGGCTGGCCCGCACCAGTAGCTATCACGTTGGTTGCGGATCGTCTTTCTGCCGTGCTTGTACTGATTGCGCTGCTTGTCGCCACTGTTGTGTTGGTGTTTGCAATAGGTCAGCGCGCAGCAGATGAACGCTCGTCGTTTTACCATCCCGTGTATTTGATAATGGTTGCAGGAATTTCTCAGGCGTTTCTTGCTGGAGATTTGTTCAACTTGTTTGTGGCATTTGAAGTATTACTCATGGCGAGTTATGTGCTGATGACACTGGAAGGCACCAACGCCCAAGTTCGTTCAGGAACCACATATGTGGTGTTAAACGTTGTCGAATCAATGGTGTTGCTCATGGCGATCGGTTTGGTTTTTGCAGCAACTGGCACGGTCAGCATGGCTGAACTGCCAGAGCGACTTGCTGCATTGCCAGAGGGTGTTGCGGTTGGTTTGAACTTGTTGCTCTTGGTTGCTTTTGGAATTAAGGCTGCAGTGTTTCCGTTGTTCTTCTGGTTGCCCGACGCTTATCCAACTGCACCAAGTTCGGTTACGGCAGTGTTTGCAGGACTGCTCACCAAGGTTGGCGTGTACGCAATGATTCGCACTCAAACGTTGTTGTTCCCCGGTGAGTTTTCCGATCTCATTGTGGTGATTGGCGGTCTGACCATGTTGGTGGGAGTGCTCGGAGCAATTTCGCACTCAGACATGAAGCGAATTCTTTCGTTCCACATTGTGAGCCAAATTGGCTACATGGTGTTTGGCTTGGGCTTAGGTGGCGCTGCTGCCATTGCAGCTACCGTGTTCTATCTCATTCATCACATTCCCGTGAAGACTTCGCTGTTTCTTGTTGAAGGAATTATTGAACGCGATTCGGGAACCAGTGCGTTTAGCAAAATTGGTGGCCTTGCGCGACGGTCTCCAATGTTGGCGTTGTTGTTTATGATTCCTGCACTCAGCCTTGCTGGGTTACCACCGTTTTCAGGGTTCCTTGCAAAGTTCGCGCTCATTCGCGCTGGCTTAGAAGATGGTCGGTATGTCATCGTGAGCGTGGCAATTGTTGTGAGCCTGTTGACGTTGGTATCGATGATCAAGATTTGGGTTGGCGCATTCTGGGGAGATTCCCCTTCGCCTCAGAGTGGAGTAGTTGGAGTGCTGCGTCACCAACGAGTGATGGGGCTTTCGACTGGCTTCCTTGTTGCGGTCACCGTTGCGATTGCACTTGCAGCCGGGCCGTTGTATCGCTATTGCCTCGAAGCATCGAACCAGTTGCTTGATATTGCTCAATATGTCACTGCAGTGAGGTCGTCATGATTATTCGCTCTGCGGCTTTGATGCTGTTGTGGTTGGCCTTATGGGGAGATATCTCTGTTGCCAACATTGGCTCGGGCGTACTTGTTGTGACCATGATTAATTGGTTGTTTGTTGAAGATTTAGCAGTTACCTACCGCCTTCGCATCTGGCCTGCGGTGCGTCTGCTTGCCTTTGTGCTGCAAAGCTTGGTGGTCTCAAGCTTCCGAGTTTTACTTGCAGTTGTGCGGCCAAACCCGAAGCGCATTGCAACATCGGTTCAACACGTAACACTTCAGTCGGGGTCACCATTTGTTGGTGCAATCGTTGCCAATGCAATTACGCTCACCCCAGGCACGATGAGTATTGAGCTCGATCCTCAGTCCATGTTGTTGTCAATACATGTGTTGGGTGAGGTAGAACCAGATGCATTCCAACAAGAGGTGCTGAGTCTTGAACAGCGCGTGATGCGTGCAGTGAGTGAACGAAGGAACCAGTCGTGATGTTTGACCGAACCCTGTTGGTCGTGTTGGCGCTATTGCTGGTTGCGGCTTGCGTCATTGTTGGACGAATTTTGCGACCAGGAACTCTTGCGGATCGGGCGGTTGCATTTGACACCTTGGCCAGTGTGATTATGTGCGGGTTGCTGGTGGATGCAGCTCGGTCAAACGATGGATTACGGCTAGACCTTGCAGTTGTTCTTGGGCTTTTGGGGTTTCTCGCTTCGGTTACCGTGGCACGCTTTATTGAATTGCGCGAAGGAAAAGAATCATGACCGAAGTTATTCGCACTATTCAAGATGTGATTTCGGTGGTGCTCTTTGTATTTGGTGCGCTGTTGGCAATTGTTGCGTCTATTGGTTTGCATCGACTGAAAGACACTCGTTCGCGAATGCATGCAGCAACCAAGCCGGCAACTCTTGGCGTGTTGTGTTGCGGTATTGCTGCTGCCGCTCACTTGGGCAGTGCAAGTGATGTAGCCAAGGTCGTGGTGATTATTGTGTTGCAATTGGTGACCGCGCCAGTAGGTGCCCACATGCTGGGTCGATCTGCGGAGAACAAGTAGGATTATCAAGTGGATTTCTTAACAATTGTTTACCTAGTCGTTGGAGTTGTGCTGTTGGTGCTTGGCGCCGAGTGGCTAGTGCGAGGCGCTTCCGCCCTTGCTGCTCGACTGGGCATTGCCCCCATCGTCATTGGTTTAACCGTGGTTGCATTCGGTACCAGCGCCCCAGAGATGGCGGTCAGTATTGGCGGCGCCATTTCGGGTAATGCCGATGTTGCGTTGGGCAATGTAATTGGCAGCAACACATTCAACATTTTGTTCATTCTTGGGCTGTCGGCTGCAATCAGTGGCCTCAGCATTAACCAACGTTTGTTGCGCCTGGACATTCCAATTCTGATTGTGGTGTCAGCTGTGGTTTATGGCCTGGCATGGAATGGAGTGGTTGGTCGAATTGAAGGCATTGTTCTGTTTATTGGAATTCTTGTCTACACAATTTGGCTCATCGTTGCCGCCCGAAAAGAAGGCATTACAGAAAGCCCTGAGGTTCTGGCTGAATACGCAGATGCGGAAAAGGAAACCGAGGGCGGTGCAAGCGACAAGCCCGTGTACTACCAGGTTGGGTTGGTGTTGATTGGTCTGGCACTTCTCATTATCGGTTCAAATCTTCTGGTCAGTGCCGCAACTGAAATTGCTACTGCTCTAGGAGTAAGTGATTTGGTCATTGGACTCACGGTGGTTGCAGCAGGAACCTCGCTTCCCGAACTTGCCACATCGGTAATGGCTGCCATTCGTGGAAGGCGCGACATTGCAGTGGGCAACGTGGTGGGTTCAAATATTTTCAACCTGCTCGCAGTACTTGGATCTTCGGCCGCAGTGTCAAAGAACGGAATTTCAGTGAGTGATGATGCACTCAATCTTGACTTTCCCGTCATGTTGGTAGCCACAATTGTGCTCATTCCAATTTGTTGGAATGGATTCGCCATTAAGAAGTGGGAAGGCATCCTGTTGGGCATGTTCTACGTGGCATATGTTGCGTATCTTATTTTGCAAGCTGGCGAAGATGGACCGCCCGAGATTTTCCGCACCATGATGTTGATTGTGGTGCCACTCGTACTACTTACGTTTTCGGTTACCGGCTTTCAGGGCTGGCGTCGACACCGCGCTCTGCAAACGACATAATGTTGCCAACTTCTGGCCGCACGTTTCCAGAAACTAACTGCGAGTAGGTCTCACTTACCGCTGATACCCCATGCAGGTGCTCAATGTGTAGCCACTGCTTGGAACCCTCAATAAAGGTATTGAGTGCAACTTCAATGCGGTTGTTTAACTCTGTGCGACCCCATTCTTTGCCTCGTTTCGATAACTGACTAGGTGCAAAGAAGAATTGCGGTTTTGGTCCAGGGATATCAACGCGATGACTGGTCTGGTCCCAATGGGTTGCTCCAACGCTGCATGAGTACTGCAGAGAATTACCAAAATGTGCGTGTATTTCAGCGACTATTTCGGGATTTCCCGCCATGTCGACAACCACTGTTGGCACAGCGCCGTCTAGTGCCGAGACATTGCCATAGGTGACAACATCGTGGTATTCGCCAACGCTGTGCACGAAGTCAACGTTTGCATCTGAGGTAAGGCCAATAACGCGCATCGGGGAATAGGCACGCAAGCAATGGGCGAGCGCGATTGAGGTCTTGCTTGAAGCGCTAGTGATAAGCACCTGTGCTGAATCGAAAAAGTTCTGCTCGCGCAGAAAATCTTCTGCAAGAAACGAGGTCATGAACAAGCCTCGAAAAATGAGCATGGCGTTGTCGTTTTCGCCTTCAACATCTGAAACCTTGTCAAAAGCACGGTACGCCATGGCATGTTTTTCACGGTGAGATCCCACGTCGATAAAGCCGCTACTGGATGTTTGTGCTTGCACAATGTGTTCGCTGCCAACGGGAAAGAATCCGAAATATCTTCCGCCTACCGCAATGTCCGGATTTGCCGATTCGCTTACAATTCCGTAGCCCATTGCAGGCAGACGACCCCAGCCAGCTTCAGCTGGGAAGAAGCCCCAGTAATCCAGAAAGTCACCGCTTAACGCATAACTGATGTTGTTTGCAGTGAGTGCAAACCGTTCAAGCGTTAAACGCACTTCGCCAGGTGCTAGCGGAATAGGTTCACACACTTGCATTCGAAACTGTCGAATGTTGGAGCGGTCAATCTCGAGGTAAGTCACCTCGTCATTATTGCCTTACGGAATGAGCAATACGCGACCGAAGGCCTTGCGGTCTTCGATATAGCGGTGTGCTGCAGCAGCTTCCGACAGTGGGAAGGTCTTGTCGATCACCACGTCGAGTTCCTTCTTGGCAATACGGCCAAGCAAGTTTTCAATCAATGCGTGTGTGCGCCCTGGGTTCATACCCATTTCGGCACCCAAGAACACCCCAGTGATGGTGGCGTTCTTCTGCATGATTGGCCAGACCTCTGGTGGGCGCTCTTCGCGACCTGCACGACCAACCCAGCTAATGCGACCGCGGTAGGCGAGTGAAGCAATGCTGCTTTCCAGTGTTGCTCCTCCAACTGAATCGAGCACCAAGTTCACGCCAGCACCATTGGTTAGTTCCATCACTGTTTTTGCACAATCAACTTTTGTGTAATTGATGCCGTGATCAAGGCCGTATTTCTTCAGTTTCTCTAGGCGCTCATCGCTTGATGAAGTAGCAATCACCGTTGCACCAGCAGCCTTGGCAAGTTGAATGGCTGCAATTCCCACGCCACTTGCTCCTGCCTGAATAAGCACCGTTTCGCCAGCCTTCAAGTGTCCAAACTCGAACAAACAATCGTCTGCAGTTCCAAATTCGATGGGCACTCCTGCGGCTTCTTGTAATGACAAGCCAGTTGGAATTGCCCAAGTAGAAACAGCCCATGGGCAAATCACTTCTGCATGTGATCCAAAACCCATGGTGGCAACAACCGCTTGGCCAGGTGTGAATCCTTTTGTGTTTGCGCCAACTTCGCGCACGGTTCCGGATGCTTGGTAACCAACGATGTGTGGCTTTGAAGCAAGTGCTCCACCTAATCGATTGAGTGTGTCACCACCCTGAATGGCAATTGCAGCAACATCAATGAGTAGTCCATCAGCGAACAATGTTGGCTCTGCAACATCTTCATACTTCAATACTTCAGGTGCACCAGTTTCGTAATAAACAGCAGCTTTCATAGGGCTGACACTAACTGTGATGCGTTCCGTAAATACAAAAGACCCGCCCTTTCGGGCGGGTCTTTCAACTTCTTTGAAAAAAGAAAATTACTTCTTCTTCTTTTTTACAACTTTCTTAGGAGCTGCTTTTTTTGGTGCTGGCTTCTTTGGAGCTGCAGCCTTCTTTGGTGCTGGCTTTGCAACCGGCGCCGCTGGCTTTGTGTTCAACTTCGGGGCTGGAGAAACACCAAGTGCGATGTCCTTGAAACCCTTCAATGCGGTGATCTTTGCAACTGTCTTTGCCTTGATCTGGATCGTCTCACCAGTGGCTGGGTTACGACCTTGGCGTGCTGGACGCTTGATCTTGGCGAACTTTGCAAAGCCCGAGATGTTCACGATTTCACCCTTGGCAACAGTTGCCAGGATTACGTCGATCGTTCCTTCGACAGTCGACGTTGCCGTCTTCTTGTCTACGCCAGTGTGAAGTGCTACTGCTTGGATGAGGTCACGTTTTTTCATAACCGAAAATGTATAGCAATTGTGTGGCTCGGTAGTGGATAGTGCCCGTTTTCAGGGCACTTTTGAATGGTCGGGCTAGCCTGACCGCCATGACCTCCCTCTTTGATTCCGTTCCGCTGTCCCGAGGACCTGCCCTGAGCAATCGATTCATGCTGTCTCCGCTTACCAATCATCAAAGCAATGCGGATGGCACCTTGTCCGATGGTGAGCATAAATGGCTTGAAATGCGGGCAAATGGGGGGTTTGGGTTGGTTATGACCTGTGCCTCGCATGTTCAAAAGGTGGGTCAAGGGTTCCCTGGACAATTGGGTTGTTTTGGTGATCAACACACTGCTGGCCTCACTCGAATTGCCAACACCATTCGGGCTGCAGGGAAGGTGTCCTACGTGCAACTGCACCATGCCGGCAATCGCTCGCCGAAAGACCTCATTGGCGAAGCTCCCGTTTGTCCTTCAGATGATGCCGAAACTGGCGCGCGGGCGCTGACTCATGCAGAGGTTGAGCAGTTGATAGCCGACTTCATCGCCGCTGCAGTTCGCTGCGACAAGGCTGGTTTTGATGGCGTTGAAATTCATGGCGCTCACGGCTACATCATTTGCCAGTTTCTTTCTAGTGACATCAACAAGCGCACCGATGAATTTGGTGGCTCGTTAGAAAACCGTGCTCGTGTATTGATGCGCATTGTGGATGGTGTGCGTGAACAGTGCCGACCAGACTTGCAGTTGGCTGTGAGACTTTCACCAGAACGCTTCGGTATGTTGGTCGACGAAATTCGCGAAGTATTTTCGTGGCTTGTTGCCAGTGGCAAAGTTGATCTGATCGATATGTCTCTGTGGGATGTGTTTAAGGAAGCACACGAACCAGAGCATGCGGGAAAGCAATTACTTGAATTGTTCACTTCAATTCCACGAGGCAACGTGAAGCTTGCTGTTGCTGGAAAAATTGCTACGCCACAAGACGCTCAAAAAGCAATTGATTTAGGCGCCGATATCGCGGCATTGGGGCGAGGCGCAATCCTGCATCACGACTTCCCAAACAAAACAAAAGCCGATCCACACTTCACACCGCGAACACTGCCTGTGGCAGCCGAGGTGTTGCGTTCCGAAGGGCTTTCGGAGCCCTTCGTGAACTACATGAAGTCGTGGACCGGCTTTGTAAGTGAGTAACTAATTACGAACGAAGGCGATCGTTCTTTGGGTCGAACAATGGTTCTGCACCAACAGTGACTGTTGAGCGCTTGCCAAAGATTTCAACTTCCAATTTGGTTCCTGCTGCTTCAAACTCTGGGAACACATAACCAAGAGCAACGCTCTTGTTCAGTGTGAAGCTCCAGCCACCTGAAGTAGCAATACCAACACGCTTGTCTCCGCTGAAAATGCTGGCGCAGAACGGAACGTCTGCGTCACCATCAACGTCGAGAGTCATTGGTACGAATCGGTACTTCGAACCATTCTTCTTTTCTTCAACGAGTGCTGCTTTGCCAACGAACTCTTTGTTCATGTCAACGAAGCGATCGAGTGAAGCGTCGAATGGTGAGAACCCAATTTCAAGGTCGCCCTTCCAACCGCGGTAGCACTTGTCGAGACGGAGGCTGTCTACTGCGTAGATACCCATGTCGCGAATGCCGTGCTTTTCGCCTGCTGCCGAAATCTGGTCATACAACGCAACCATTTGGTTATTTGCTGCGTGCAATTCCCAACCAAGTTCACCTACGTAGTTCACGCGCAGTGCAAGCACTGTGCCAACCGAGGTTTCAATCAACTTGTGTGACAACCATGGGAAGTCAGCATTCTCGAGCGAGGTAGTGGTGACCTTCGAGAGCACTTCGCGTGCCTGTGGTCCTACCAAGATGAGCGAGCCGTAATCCTTGGTGACGTTCTTAATGGTGACACTGCCATCTGTTGGCATTGCCATTTCCAAAACGTCGAGGTCGTGCCATTCCGAGCTTGCTGCGCCAACAAGGTAGAACTTGTCTTCTGCCAAGCGAATAACCGTGAGTTCGCTGAGCAACTTGCCGTCTGGCAAGAGTGCATAGCTCAGGCTCAAGCGGCCAACCTTTGGCAGCTTGGTGCAAATGAGATTGTCGAGGAAGGCGAATGCACCTGGCCCTGCAACTTCAATTTTGGTGAAGCCTGGAAGGTCGAGCAGTGCAACCGAGTTACGTGCTGCGTGACATTCTTCAGCAACAACTTTGCGCCATCCGTTTTTACGGAAGAACGACAAGGTGTGATCGGTAACTTCGCCTTTCGGGTCGAAATAGGTTGGGCGTTCCCAACCACCACGAGCACCAAATGCTGCGCCTTTTGCTTTCAATTTGTCATACAACGGCGACATATATGAAGGACGGCCTGCGGGACGCTCTTCGAATGGGAAGCCCATCGCGTATTCGTTTTGGTACACCTCGAGCGCGCGGTCAATGGTGTACTGCGTGGTTGCGTACTCCTTGAAACGACGACGATCGATTCCCCAAATGTCGAACTCTGGACGACCATTCAACATCCACTCTGCAATTGCTTTTCCTGCACCGCCACCTTGAGCGATACCGAAACTGAACGTGTTGCAATGGAAGAAGTTGCGCAGACCGCGTTCTGGTCCGAGGTATGGGTTGCCGTCTGGTGCGTACGGAATTGGTCCGTTTACAACGCGAGCAATTCCTGCTTCTGCAATCAATGGCACGCGCTCGCCGGCGTCAAGAATTTGTGGTTCCAAACGCTCGAGTTCTGCTGGCCACAACTTTCCTGCGAAGTCATCTGGAATTCCGTCAAGCCACATTGCAGTTGACTGCCACTCGTATGGTCCGAGAATGTAACTGTGACGCTCTTGGCGCAAGTAGTACGAAGTGTCTACGTCGCGAAGTAGTGGAAGTGGCTTTGACAGTGCAGCAAGTTCTGGAATTTCTTCCGTTACCAGGTACTGGTGTGCCATGGTCATGATTGGCAAGTGGCGACCAAGAAGCGCCATCACTTCGCCTGCGCGATAACCGGCAGCGTTCAACACCATTTCGCATTCGATAGTTGCTTTATCGGTGGTAACGATCCATTCATGGTTTGGCTTTTGCTCAAGACCAATCACGCGTTCGTGACGACGAATCTCTGCACCTAATGCACGTGCAGCGCGAGCAAGTGCTTGCGTTACTTGTGATGGGTCGATGTCGCCATCTAGTGGGTCCCACAATGCGCCAACAAGATCATGTGTCTCAACGAATGGATACACCTTCTGCAATTCGGAAGGAGTAAGTACGTCGTACTCCATTCCGTTTGCGCGTGCCATCGACTTCACGTGCTTGAACTCGGCCATGCGCTCTTCGCTGTGTGCAAGACGCACTGAACCAGTGATGTGGTAGTTGATAGGGAAGTCTGGGTCTTTGGCCAATTCGGTGTACAACTCGGCGGTGTACTTCTGCACCTTCAACATGGACCACGATCCCGAGAACGTTGGTACGTTGCCGGCTGCGTGCCAGGTGGAGCCTTCGGTCAATTCATCGCGCTCGAGGAGCAGCACGTCGGTGCAGCCCATCTTTGCTAGGTGGTACAGGGCGCTCACGCCCGCGATACCGCCGCCGATAATGACAATCCGTGCGCGCTCACTCATATATATGTCCCCGATTTCGTCAGTTCAGGCCCGAGTCCGAGCCGGCCAGTGCGTGATATATCTCGCCGTGACATACTAGACAAGCAATTATTCGATGCCAATTTGTGCCAGTCCGTTCGAGGAGTTTCCGTGTCAAATCTGCCAAGTAGCGCCAAGGTGGTCATCGTCGGCGGCGGGATTGTTGGTTGCAGCATTGCCTATCACCTTGCCAAGCGCGGTGAAACCGATGTGCTGCTCCTCGAGCGCAAGCAGCTCACTTCAGGAACTACCTGGCACGCAGCAGGTCTTGTTGGACAGTTGCGCGCAACACAAAACCTCACACGCCTTGCGCAGTACACCACAAACTTGTTCGCCACGCTTGAAGAAGAAACTGGTCAAGCAACTGGATTCCAACAACGCGGTTCGGTTGCCATTGCAACAAACGAAGAACGATTTGAAGAATTGAAGCGCGGCGCGTCAATGGCGCGAGTGTTTGGTTTGCCAGTGAACATCATCACTCCTGCAGACGTGAAAGAACTTGTGCCACTTGCACGCGTAGACGACTTGGTTGGTGCAGTGCACTTGCCAGGTGACGGAGTGGTGAACCCGATCGACGTAACTCAAGCTCTTGCGAAAGGCGCGCGTGCTCATGGGGTGCGCATTGTTGAAAACGTAAAAGTCGATCGCATCGTTGTTGAAAACGGTCGCGCAGTTGGTGTTGAAGTTGAAGGTCAAATCATTCGTGCAGAAGCAGTAGTGAACGCTGCTGGTATGTGGGCTCGCGAACTTGGCGGCCAAGTTGGCGCAACAGTGCCATTGCATGCAGCCGAGCACTTTTACATCGTGACCGAAGCTGTTGAGGGAATTTCTCCGACCATGCCGGTGCTTCGTGACCAAGATGGTTCGGGTTACTTCAAAGAAGATGCAGGCAAGTTGTTGGTGGGTTGGTTCGAACCTGTTGCCAAGCCATGGGGCATGAAGGGAATTTCGGAAGAGTTCTCGTTCACTTCGTTGCCTGAAGACTTCGAACACATTGCACCACTCATCGAGAACGCAACTCACCGAATGAACTTGTTGGAGCAAACCGGAATTCGTTTGTTCTTCAACGGACCAGAATCATTCACGCCAGACGATCGTTACTTGCTCGGTGAGCAACCAGAAGTAAAGGGTTTGTTTGTTGCAGCAGGTTTCAACTCGATCGGTATTCAGTCATCGGGTGGCGCAGGCAAAGTGCTTGCCGACTGGATCGTTGATGGTCGTCCGCCGATGGACTTGTGGGACGTCGATGTTCGTCGCGTTATGCCGTTCCAAAGCAACAAGAACTACTTGCATGACCGCACTGTTGAATCGCTTGGTTTGTTGTACGCAATGCACTGGCCATTCCGTCAACCAGAAACTGCACGTGGCGTGCGTCGTTCGCCATTGCATGATCGTTTGGTCGCAAAAGGCGCATGTTTTGGCGAAGTTGCTGGCTGGGAGCGCACGAACTGGTTTGCTCCTGCTGGCGTAAAAGCCGAATACGAGTACACCTACGGTCGCCCAAACTGGTTTGAGTATTCGGCGGAAGAGTGCCGCGCAACCCGCGAAGCCGTGGCCATGTTTGATCAGTCGTCATTCGGCAAGTTTGTTCTCAAAGGTCCAGATGCCGAAAAGATCATCAACCGTGTATCAGCAAACGATATGTCGGTGCCTGTTGGCAAGTTGGTCTACACACAGTGGCTGAATGAGCGCGGTGGAATTGAAGCCGACCTCACCGTTACTCGCGAATCTCAAGACCGCTACTTGATTGTTACTGCAGCGGCAACACAAACACGCGACTACACCTATTTGAAGGATCAGATTGGTAAAGATGAGCGTGCTGCGGTTATCGACGTCACGTCGGGTTCTGCGGTGCTCAGCATCATGGGTCCAAACTCGCGTGCGTTGTTGCAGTCACTCACGTCAACCGACATGTCAAACGAAGCGTTCCCATTTGGAACTTCGCAAATCATTGACATCGGTTATGCGCGAGTGCGTGCAAGCCGCGTTACCTTCGTTGGTGAACTTGGATGGGAGTTGTACATTCCTACCGAATTCGCAACGGGTGTGTTCGATGTGATTGTTGCAGCAGGACCACAGTTTGGTTTGAAGCACGCCGGTTACCACGCGCTCAACTCGTTGCGCATGGAAAAGGGATATCGCCACTGGAGCCACGACGTGTCGCCAGACGACACTCCGCTCGAGTCAGGTCTTGGGTTCACCGTTGCGTGGAACAAGCCAGGCGGGTTCATTGGCAAGGAAGCTTTGCTGAAGCAAAAAGAATCAGGCGTGAAAAAGCGCCTGGTGCAGTTTGCAATGAAAGACCCAATGAAGAACCTGTATCACAACGAACCAATTTGGCGTAACGGCGAAATCGTTGGACACATCACGTCGGGAATGTTTGGGCACGCCATCGGCAAGTCCATTGGTATGGGTTATGTTGAAAATCATCATGGCTTGGTCGACAAGGCCTTTGTCATGGATGGAACGTATGAAATTGAAGTGGCGGGCGAGCGGTTTGCGGCAGAGGCGCAACTCGATCCGTTCTATGATCCAAAGAGTGAACGCGTAAAGGCATAAAGGAGAAAGAATATGACTGCATCAACTAATGCTCGACGTGGAGGTCGCGCTGCTCGTAACGCATTGCGCGCAGCACCGCTTACGGAAGACATCAAGCCGGTACGCCCGGGCATGCCGGCAGGCCGTTACAAGCCACTTACCGACGCCGAAGTACTGAAGATTCATGAGGCTGCAATCAACGTTCTGGAAAACATCGGTATTGCCGACGCCATCCCGTCAACGCTTGAGTACCTCTTGCCAAAGGGTTGCAAGCTTGACGAGAACGGTCGCTTGTTGTTCCCACGTTCACTCATTGAGCACACGCTTGAAATTGCTGGACGTAACTTCCCTCTGTATGCCCAAGACCCGCAGTACGACATGGAGCCATGGGGCACCAACACGTATTTCGGTACAGCAGGCGCTGCTGTATACATCGCTGACTACGAAACAGGCGAGTACCGCGAATCGGTTTCGCAAGACGCGTACGACATCGCTCGCATCGTGGACAAGATGGAGCACTTGCACTTCTACCAACGAGCAGTAGTGCCACGCGATATTCCAGAAGCATCAGCAATGGATATCAACACCTGTTACCTCAGCGTGAGCGGAACCACCAAGCACGTTGGTACTTCGTGGGTGCATCCAGATCACCTTGAAGCATCGCTCAAGATGTTGCATGAAATCGCAGGTGGCGAAGACAAGTGGCGCGCACGTCCATTCGTCAGCCAGTCCAACTGTTTCGTTGTTCCACCACTCAAGTTTGCAAGCGATGCATGTAAGTGTCTCGAAGTTGCAGTGCACGGTGGCATGCCGGTGTTGTTGTTGTCGGCTGGTCAGGCTGGTGCAACAGCACCTGCAGCAATTGCTGGTGCTTTGGTGCAGCAAGTTGCTGAGTGCCTCGCAGGCCTCGCATACGTCAACGCAATCAAGCCAGGTGCTCCAGCAATCTTCGGATTATGGTGCTTCGTTTCCGACTTGCGTTCAGGTGCAATGTCGGGTGGCAGCCCAGAGCAAGTGTTGCTCTCGGCAGCAAGTGCGCAGATGGCTCAGTTCTACAACCTCACAGGTGGAACCTCGTCGGGAATTTCCGATGCTAAGTATCCAGACGCACAATCGGGTTCAGAAAAAGGCATTAACCACGCACTTGTTGGTAACGCTGGCATGAACCTCATTTACGAAGCTGCAGGTATGCACGGAAGTTTGTTGGGCTATTCGTATGAAGGAATTGTTCTCGACAACGACACCATTGGTTCGGTGCAGCGCACCATCAAGGGAATCGAAGTCACCGATGAATCGTTGTCCATTGAAACCATGCGTGCACAGTGCATTGGTGGTCCTGGTCACTATTTGGGTGCTGAGCAGACGTTGCGCATTATGCAGAGCGAATACCTCTATCCAGCAATTGGAGACCGTCTCAGTTCAAAAGAGTGGAAAGAAGTGGGCAAACCAGCAATTTACGATGTTGCTCACAAGAAGGTTCGCGAAATTTTGGACAACCATTACCCAGACCACATTTCTGAGTCAATGGATGCAAACATTCGCTCCTACTTGGACATCCGCTTGCCACGCGAAAAGATGGTCAATCCAAACTTGATTATCGCCTAGTAAGGCGGTTTCGCTGAGGTTCGCCTCGGCATCGTCAAATAGGATGCCTGCATGGCAAATGCATGGTTCGAAACAGTCGCCGAGGCTCAGCGCCGCGCGCAAAAGCGCTTGCCGAAGTCGGTGTATGGCGCACTCGTTGCAGGTTCTGAAAAGGGTCTGTCTTCGCGCGACAACTTAGATTCGTTTGACCAACTGGGCTTCGCTCCGCATATCGCAGGCCTCTCCGGTCAGCGTGACATGGCAGTAAGCGTGATGGGTCAGCAGTTGTCGATGCCGGTCATTATTTCGCCAACTGGCGTTCAAGCAGTACACCCCCAGGGTGAAGTTGCTATTGCGCGTGCTGCTCAAAATCGTGGAATTCCGATGGGCCTGAGTTCTTTTGCCAGCAAGTCGGTTGAAGAAGTTGCTGCCGTCAATACTCAAACGCTGTTTCAGATGTATTGGTGTGGCGACAAAGACACATTGGTGCAACGCATGGAGCGTGCTCGTGCAGCTGGCGCAACAGGACTCATTGTCACTCTTGACTGGTCGTTCTCGAATGGTCGCGACTGGGGAAGCCCATGGATTCCCGAAAAGATCAACTTAAAAGCAATGCTCAAGCTTGCTCCTGAAGTGTTGGTGAAGCCCGAGTGGTTGTGGTCGTTTGCAAAGACTGGTCGCATTCCCGACCTCTCTGCACCGAACATGCAAAAGCCCGGTGAAGATGCTCCAACATTTTTCGGTGCGTACTACGAATGGATGCAAACAACACTTCCAACATGGGAAGACGTTGCATGGTTGCGCCAGGAATGGGGTGGGCCGTTCATGGTGAAGGGTGTAAGTCGTGTTGACGATGCAAAACGCGTGGTTGACCTTGGAGCAACAGCTCTCTCGGTTTCAAACCACGGCGGAAACAATTTGGATGGAACACCAGCGCCAATTCGTGCGCTTCCTGCAATTGCAGACGCAGTTGGTTCGCAAATTGATGTACTGCTCGACGGGGGAATTCGTCGAGGTAGCGATGTGGTGAAAGCAATGGCCCTTGGCGCACGCGCAGTCATGATTGGTCGCGCATATTTGTGGGGACTCGCTGCAAATGGTCAAGCCGGAGTGGAAAACGTGCTTGACGTGATTCGTGGCGGCATTGACTCTGCGTTGTTGGGTCTAGGCAAGTCACATGTCAACGAACTCACGCGCGACGATGTTGTTGCACCACCAGATTTCTTCCGCAAACTAGGCGCATAAGCGCAGAATACGAGTTACATATGACGCGTCGGACACGAAGTTTCGAACCAAATGCGTCAAAAACGGTAACTCTTCCGAGTGGGCAAGTTGCCCATGAATTACATGTTGAGCAGTCTCATCGTTTGGTCCGAACGTTCAGCGAAGTTCGACCTGGTGTGTGGTGCTTTGTCGGGAACGGTCTGTCCAATCAATCGTTTATTGATGCGCCAGAGGGCATCATTGCAATCGATACAGGTGAATCCATTGAAGAAATGAATGAGGCGATTGCAGAATTGCGCAAAGTTTCGACACGTCCAATTGTTGCGGTGATGTACACCCACTTTCATTACGTGGACGGCACCAAGGCAGTGGTTGCCGAAAATGACGGTAAATCGGTGCCTATTTGGGGGCACGAGAAGAT
>JBJOOQ010000002.1:0-45803 GCA_046051205.1 Actinomycetota bacterium | reverse complement strand
AATGAAAAGAATCCAGCAATGCTCGATGTTGAGACCATCAACAACGTTGCAGCAGACAAGGTAAAGAATCGTCCTCGATTCGAAGACCTCACGCCATTGTTCCCAGACTCAAGGCTGGGTCTTGAAAATGCAGCAGATCCAAACAACATGACTGCGCGCATCATCGACCTCATTGCACCAATTGGAAAAGGACAACGCGGAATCATCGTGTCGCCTCCGAAGGCCGGTAAGACCACGGTCATGAAGACGATTGCAACGAGCATTGAAAAGAATCACCCAGAAGTGAAACTGATCGTGTTGCTCATTGACGAGCGTCCTGAAGAAGTAACGGACATGCGTCGCACCGTAAAGGGCGAAGTCATTGCGTCAACATTCGACCGACCATCGGAAGAGCACACGCATATTGCTGAACTCACCATCGAGAAGGCAAAGCGCATGGTGGAAATGGGTGAAGACGTTGTCATTATTTTGGACGGCATCACACGTTTGTCACGTGCATACAACTTGGCAGCGCCTGCAACTGGGCGAATCATGTCGGGTGGTATCGATGCCGGTGCGTTGTACCCACCAAAGAAGTTCTTCGGTGCTGCTCGCAACATTGAAGAAGGTGGAAGCTTGACCATTTTGGCTACTGCACTTGTGGAAACAAACAGCCGCATGGACGATGCCATTTTCGAAGAGTTCAAGGGAACCGGCAACATGGAACTTCGCCTCGACCGCAAGGTTGCAGAGCGTCGTATCTACCCAGCTATCGATGTTGATGCTTCAAGCACACGTCACGAAGAGTTGCTCTTCGAGCGCAAGCAATTGCAGATGGTGTGGAAGTTGCGTCGAGTTCTTAGTGGACTTGCTGCAGATGGAAACGCTGCGCCAGGTCTTGAGTTGTTGATTGATCGCTTGAAGACATTCAAGAACAACGACGACTTCTTGAACGAAATCGCCAAGCAGCCAACCGCATAAGTGTCTGACGCTCGCCTTCGCATGGCGGCGTCGCAATGCGGCGCCGATACCGCTTCATTTGAATCGGTTGAGTTTGCATTTGGCCATGCTGCGCTAAGCGGCAAGCAAGGTTGGGTGTATGTCGCCGAGCAACATTCGCGCGCTCTTAGCCCTGCGTTGTTGTGGGCAGGTAAACACGGCGTTGAATCACTCAACGTCTTGAGCGAAATAGATGCCGATGTGCTTGCGCGTCGTGCACCGTTGTTCAACTTCGACATCACGGTGTGGGGCGTGAGTAATGGTCAAGTGACACGTGCGACTGCAGCGCAACCACTTGCACAAGTGATGGTTCCCGATTCGCACGAACGACTTGCACTGATGATTGAAACCTCAGGTGCCGATGTAGTTCGCGAACATGGTTTGCTCACAGGCGAAGTGATGGGCCTTGAAGTGTGTCGAGTGTTGAACGATGACACTGGCGATGAAGCTCGGCTAGAAATCGGCGTAGGTGCACACGACCGCGAAACGTTTCAGTTAGTGCATGGCCGTGATGCAACAGTTGAGTCACTCGCGCGAGTGGCAGGAATTGTTCGCGATCACCGCACTGAAGGCTCTGTTCCACACCCGTTGAACAGGCTTGCACCAGAGCGAATGTTGCGTCACCGAATTGTGCTCTCGCCCGAATTGGTGGGTGCACAGCAACTGCAACCGGTAGAGCCGCCGATTATTCGCATGAATGTGAAAGATGAAATGCCGTGCGTTGCCGTTGGTTCACTTCCTGGTGGAGCTCCAGTTGTGGTGGTGTGCACCGCTTCGATTGATGTTGACGTTGTGGCCTTTGGCGCAGATGCTCGTTTGCGCACCTCACCAGATGCAGAACTACTGATTGCAACTCATGCAAACAATGTGACCCCGTCGCTGCGCAAATTGGCACAGTCGTTGCGCAATCCTGCGCGTTTCGTTGAAGTTTCCCCAGTTCGCCGTTAATTAGCCCGTAGCCTAAGCATCGTGTTTGAACGCCTCTCCCAAATTGAAGCCGAATATGTGGCTCTTGAGGAAAGTCTTGGCACTGCTGAAGTCTTGAACGACCAGAACAAATTGCGCGACGCTTCGCGCAGGTACAAACAGCAGACCCCATTGGTGCAGTGCATTCGCGAGTACAAGGACGCAGAAGGTAACGCCGAAGCCGCTCGCGAACTGATGGCCGATGCAAAAGGCGCAGAGCGCGAACAATTGCAAGCCGAACTTGACGGTGCGGTTGAGCGTATTGCCGAACTTGAAGCCCAGTTGAAGGTATTGCTGCTTCCGGCAGACCCAAATGATGGCAAGAACATCATCGTGGAAATTCGCGGAGCAGAAGGTGGCGAAGAAGCCAACTTGTTCGCCCACGACCTATTTGACATGTACAGCGCGTGGGCGTTGCGCAATGGATGGTCGGTTGAAGTGATGTCGCTTGATAAGTCCCCGATGGGTGGCATTAACCAAGTGACCATGTTGTTTAAAGGTGACACCGTGTGGACGCGCATGCGTTTCGAAGGTGGACCGCATCGCGTGCAACGAGTTCCGGTAACCGAAGCGCAAGGTCGAATTCACACTTCGTCGGCAACGGTCATGGTGATGCCAGAGGCCGAAGAAGTTGACGTATCAATCGACGAAAAAGATTTGCAAATTGATGTGTATCGCGCAAGTGGTCCGGGTGGTCAGGGCGTGAACACCACCGACTCCGCAGTGCGCATTACTCACAAGCCATCGGGGATTGTTGTTGCTATGCAGGACGAGCGTTCACAGTTGCAAAACCGTTTGCGTGCAATGACCGTGTTGCGTTCGCGCTTGTTGAAGCAGCGTGAAGAAGAACAAGCAGAAAAGATGTCTGCAGAGCGCAAAGCTCAAGTAGGTAAGGGTGGACGTGGCGAAAAGATTCGCACCTACAACTTCAAAGAAAATCGGATTACCGATCACCGCATTGGTTTCACTTTGTATCAGTTGCAAGATTTCTTGGCGGGCAACGTTGACCCAGTCGTGGATGCGTTAACGACGCAGTTCCAGATTGAGCAGTTGGCTGGCGCCGCAAACGACTAACCACACCATGGCACCCGAAGACGCGGTGACATGGAGCGAGATGCTCGCCGAAACGACTGAGCAACTGGGCGATGCCAACGAAGCACGTTGGTTGTGTGAGCACGCAAGCGGATTAGACGGTGAAGAGTTTCGTCAATCGCAAGATGAATATGTGACAACGGCAATGGCCAAGCAATTACACGACATGGTTCGACGCCGGTTAGCTGGCGAGCCGTTGCAATACGTCATGAATCGTTGGGCGTTTCGACACTTGGATGTTCTTGTAGATCAGCGAGTACTTATTCCGCGACCTGAAACCGAATTGCTGGTTGATGTGGGGCTGGCAATTGCAACTGAGCGATTGCAGCACATCGATCGTCCACTCAACATTGTGGATTTGGGTACGGGAAGCGGAGTGATCGGGCTGTCAATGGCACACGAATTACCGATTGGCAAAACCAATGTGTGGCTTACCGATCAGTCGAATGATGCGCTCGATGTTGCACGCGGAAACCTGGTTGGCGTTGGCCAAAAAGGTGGCGGGGTTCGAATAGCACTTGGCAGTTGGTGGAATGCGCTTGATGGTTCATTGAAAGGCGCAATTGACATTGCATTATGCAATCCTCCGTACATTGCCCATGAAGATGACGAAGTTGCAGCCGATGTTCATGCTTGGGAACCACACTCTGCTTTGTATGCAGACGACAACGGGCTCGCAGACATTCGCGAAGTAGTTAGCGGTGCAACAACATGGCTGGCAAACAAAGGGTGGCTGGTACTTGAAATTGGTTATCAACAGGGCGAAGACGTTCGTGTGCTGTTAGAAAATGCAGGACTCGTGCATGTTGAAATTCGAAGCGATCTCGCGGGCAGAGACCGGATCGCGTTAGCGCAACGACAAACTGCGTCGTAGAAAATCCATCTGGTGCAGTAGCAAGTTTTCTGCAACTACTTCTTGTGGCGTCATGTGTGTAACGCCAACGAGCGGTAAAAACTCATGAGGCTTACCAGCATGCAGTAATGCAGTGGTGAGTTCTAACGAATGCGCTGCCAACACGTTGTCGTCGGCGAGTCCGTGAATGATAAGAAGTGGGCGAGCGAGGTTCTTCGCATCGTGCAGCAGAGAAGAAGCGGTGTATGGCTGTGGGTCGCGTTGTGGATTTCCCAAATATCGCTCGGTGTAGAACGTGTCGTACAACTTCCACTCGGTAACTGGGGCCCCAGCAATAGCGGTGTGAAAGTGTTGAGGTGCTCGAAGCACAGCAAGCGCTGCCAGGTAACCACCGAAACTCCAACCGCGAATTGCTACTCGTGTTGTGTCGGCGCACGGAGCGATTTCAGGTAAGCAGTTAAGAACTTCAATCTGATCGTTCAGCACAGTGGTTGCGAGGTCGTGATACACCTCGCGCTCCCAGTCGCTGCCGCGACCTGGCGTGCCGCTTCCATCGGCAATGACAACACAGAATCCTTGATTAGCAAACCATTGAGCTGCGGTGAATGCCATGCTGCTTGCAACCACTCGTTGTGCGTGTGGCCCACCATATGGGTCGAACAGAACGGGAAGCGCAGAGCCTTCGTGGTTCTCGGGCAACACAATTGCAGTGCTGATGTTTCGTTTGCCAACGCGATGAAATGAAACGTTGACGCTGAGCAGTGATTGCTCGGCGTTGTTGAGCAATTCGTGGTGGTTGTTTACCAAGGTGCGTGAGCGTGGGTGGTGCATGGTTGCACTGCGAACCACAATGGTTTCGCCGCCAATTGCAACACTGTGTATCCCGTCGTCAGTAGTGAGTTGAACCATTTCGTGAGTCGAAACATTCACTCTCCATGTGTGTAGGACATGTGGTTGATCAAGTGGATTGCCGGAAAACGTCACGTGATCGGCGTTTGCATTAATGATTCCTCGCACCTGAATATGGGGTGGAGTAATCGCGTTGTTGTTCACCAACACCGCTCGAGCACCATTTCGTTCGCCACACCACAACAACATGTTTTCGGCGATTAATGACGGGCCGCCGGCAACGAGTTCGACCCATTTGTCATCGCGTTCCACGTGCAGAGATTCTGTTTCGCCGGTATTGGTGTGTACTTTGCGAATATCGAGCAACTTTTGGTCGCGCGACATCACCGATATGACGAGTCCTGAATTATTCCACTGCACAGATGTCAGATACTCAAATGTTTCTGCGTCCCAGACAATGTCGGTTGAACGTGCATCTAGGTCGATGACATGTAACGAAGTACGTGCATTGCTCGTTCCTGCAAACGGGTACCTGCGAGTTTGTGGTTCAACAGTTGGTTGCGATGGGTCGGCAATGGTGATGACTTCGATTGGAGAGTTGTCTACGCGTTCAACAGCAAGCGCATCACTGTTGGGTGACCACCAGTAGCCGCGCTGCCGATTCATTTCTTCGGCGGCCACAAACTCGGCAACGCCCCATGTGATGTCACTCGCTGTTTCAGGAGTGAGGCAACGTTCGTTGCCTTGCATGTCGCAGACGAATAATGCACTGCCACGTACATAGGCAACATGTTTGCCATCCGGGCTGATGCGAGCGTCGTAGATGGTGCCTGGCGCAGGTTTATTGATTGCGACTTCGCGAGCATTGTGCATGTCACCAACAAACAGTCGTCCACTTACGGCAAAGGCAACGTTAAGTACTTCGCTGTCGCATGAGAATGAAACAATTCCCGCAGCACCTTCTCGTGCACGCTCACGCCGCGCACGTTCTTGAGCCGATTCATGTTCTGTCTTCGAGTTACTGAGCAGCGAGCGAATATCTGCAAGACAGGTTTCCGTGTTGCGATCGGTATGGCATATCCACAACGAATTCATCGCGTCGTTGCCTGCAGGTGACCGCAGAAACAGCACCCGTTTTCCATCAGGGGAGACAACTATGTTTCGCGGTTCGCCAAGAGTGAGGCGCTGGGTTCGCGCATACTGTCGAGGAAACGTGTCGGTCATGCGAGCAGTGTTCCCGAATCATCTAGTCGAACAGGAACGCCAACCCATTCGCGTTCGCACATTTCGGTTGCTAACTGAGGGTCATTCGATGTTGCCCAGGCGCGACGCGAATCAGGGAGGATGACCGAAGCGCAAATGGTTTCTGGGTTTCCATCTCGCCCGTGCATCACGCTGTATGCCTCAAGTTTTGCTGGCCCAACCGCTTCGGCTGCAGTTGCCACTTGGCGTTTTGGCAATGCATCAACTTGGTCCTGCGGAGACGAATGCGTAAATCCGTTTTGTGGAGGTGTCGCTGCGTATGCACCGAAAGAATGCTTGGTTGCGTACCCGCCATTTGCCCAGACGAAACCGTGAGCATGTGGTTGTTCGCGAACCTTGTGCATCGTGGTGGCAATGGCGTGCATCACGTAGTTGTTAAACGGTCCACCCGCAAATGAAAGCCCACCAGTTTGAGTGAGTTGTTGGTTCAAGCTGAGTCCAAGCGACTGGGCGCCAAGTTGCACTGCAGATGGGAAGCACGAGTACAAGTCAATGAAGTCGTATTCACTCGTTGGCTTGCCTGTTAGTTGTTGTAGTTGCTCGCCGCCTAATCGAATTGCAGGCGTTTCGGTAAACGTCCAGCGATGAGAAATGAAGTTGTGTTCGTGGCAGTCGGTGCCAGCTTGTGGAAACACCCATTTGTCTCGTGCAATGCTTAGAGCCGTCGCGCGTTCTACCGAACACAAAACCAGTGCTGCCGACATGTCCACATCGTTATTGGAGTTCATCAGTTTTGTGTACGGGTATCCCACCATTCGGTTGGTTGGGGAAGCATTGCGAATCTGTTCTGGTGTGTACGAATTGCGCAACCACGCATGGGGATTGCTCTCTGCAACCTTGCTGAAGCGCGACCACAACTCACTAATCAATTGCTGATGCTCGCTCACCGAACGTTGTGCTGCGGCACGCAGCGCTGTTTCAAACATCGGATAGATCTGGATTGGAAGTGCGATATTCAGTGCAAGTTCGACTTCATGGTTCATCACCAAGTCATCGGCAACTGCAGTTGGTGCTTCGTCTGCCGAAGACTCAGGTGACGCGTTCATCCACTTGGGTTGAACTTCAGACTGTTTAGCGCGTCGACGAGATCGCGACGCTTCGCCACCCGTGAGCACGACCATGTCGATCTCGCCTCGAGAAATTGCTAAAGCGGAATAGTTCACGAGAGATTGCGGAAGGTTTCCACCGTGCGGAGTAAGGCCGGTAACTCGAACATCGAGTCCAAGTTCACGAGCCACGCTGCGTGCGGGGTTTGGCTCGCGAGTAGAAAGCGAACGCAAAACGTGAAGCGCGTCGATCGTGCCGAGTGTTGTAACGCCAGCGTCATGAATGGCAGCGTTTACTGCCTGCGCCATGAGTTGGGTGGGGCTCAATGCCTGCGAAAGATTGTCTACATGCTGTGCGATTTGGGCTTGCCCAACAAGTACAGGGGTGCGTGGGTCGAGCGTCACTTCACAAACTCTACTTTTCAATGTTTGCAAGCGATCTATTGGGTAATGGCTACGTGACCTATGCTCGCTTGCGGTATCTCTGATGAATTCTTCACTTACACCCCGCATTATTGCCCTTGGTTCTGACCACGCTGGCTTCGAACTGAAACAGCATCTTGTGGCTGTGTTGTCGAAGGCTGGCCACACGGTCATTGATCACGGAACAGATTCCACGGAAAGCGTTGACTACCCGCCGTTTTGTGCAGCAGTTGCGCGCGATGTGCGCGATGGCAAAGCAGAAATCGGCATTGTTATGGGTGGTAGTGGTCAAGGCGAGCAGATCGCAGCAAACAAAGTGCATGGCGTTCGCGCTGCATTGTGCAATGACTTGTACTTGGCTGAAATGGCGCGTTCACACAACGATGCAAACGTGTTGAGCATGGGTGGGCGAGTAGTGAGTTTTGAATTAGCAGAGCAAATCGTTGAAAAGTTTTTGACAACACCATTTGAAGGTGGTCGTCATGAGCGCAGAGTTGCGCAGTTAGCTGAAATTGAACAACAAGAAGGAGGGCGCTAATGCCTTGGCCATCGGAGACTCAGAGAGACACAGAAGTTTTTGGACTTATTGAAAAAGAGAATGAGCGCCAAATTACTGGTTTGCAATTGATCGCGAGCGAAAACTTCACGTCGCCAGATGTGATGGAAGCAACTGGTTCGGTGCTCACCAATAAGTACGCAGAGGGCTACCCGGGCAAGCGCTACTACGGAGGCAACGCAGTTGTTGACGACATTGAAGCGATTGCAATTGATCGTGTGAAGAAATTGTTTGGTGCAGATCACGCCAACGTGCAGCCGCACTCGGGTGCAAGCGCAAACATGGCGGTGTATCTCGGACTGATCAAACCTGGTGACACGGTCCTTGGACTCAGCCTTGACCACGGTGGTCACCTCACGCATGGGTCGCCAGTAAATGCTTCAGGGATTTTGTACAACTTTAAATCGTTCCGCGTAGGTGCAACCGATGAGCGTTTGGACTTTGATCAGATTCGCGAACTTGCCTTAGAGCACAAACCGAAAATGATTGTTGCGGGAACCACTTCGTACCCGCGCAGACTTGAGCCACAGCCATTCCGTGCAATCGCCGATGAAGTTGGCGCACTCATGATGTTTGACATCGCTCACATTGCTGGACTTGTTGCAGGTGGCGCACACCCGAACCCAGTTCCATACGCCGACGTCGTGACGTTCACTACGCATAAAACATTGCGTGGACCACGTGGCGGTTGCATTTTGACTACTGCTGCACACGCTGCAGCAATTGACAAAGCGGTGTTTCCAGGAAGCCAAGGTGGACCACTTGAACATGCGGTTGCAGCAAAGGCCGTTGCATTTCATGAAGCTATGCAGCCAAGCTTCAAGGACTACGCGCAGCAAATTGTGAAGAACGCTGCGGCACTTGCAGAAGCCCTATCAAAACAGGGTTTCCGACTGGTTTCTGGCGGAACTGACACGCACATGATGGTGGTGGACTTGCGGCCATTTGATGCCGATCTAACCGGTAAAGAATCGCAACTCATTCTTGATGAAGCTGGAATCACGTTGAACAAGAACAACATTCCAAACGATCCGCGCAGCCCATTCGTCACCAGTGGTGTGCGAATTGGAACTCCATCAGTAACAACACAGGGCATGAAAGAGCCAGAGATGGCGTTGATTGCTGAATACATCGCAACAACGTTGCGCAACCGTGCCAACCCAGCTGCTGTTGCAGAAGTTCGCGCCAAGGTTGCAGCTTTGTGCGCCAAGTTCCCTGTGTACACGAAGCGTGCGTGATTGATCTCACCGGCTATCTGATCGTTGGCCTTTGTGCCGCGGTGGTAACAGCAATTCTTACTCCGCTTGTTGAGCGCTATGCACGCAAGCGTCGTTGGATGGCTGAACCAGACGAACGACGAGCGCACCCTGTTCCAACTCCAAACGTTGGTGGCTTAGCGTTTATGGGCGGACTCGTTGCTGCACTCATCCTTGCGTGGCGAATGGATCGCTTCTCGCCAGTCATTTCTGGCAACTCTGAATTGATTGGTGTTGTGCTTGCAGCAGGTTTGATCACCGCGCTTGGTTTCGCAGACGACATTCGAGATCTGTCTGCACCAATGAAAGTGACCGGGGTAGTGGTTGTTGCATTGGTGTTGGTGTGGTTTGGCGTGACCATGTTTTATTTCCGCGTGCCATTCCTTGACGTGTTTGTGTTGTCCAATGATTGGATTCCACTCTTCACGGTGTTGTGGTTGTTAGGAATGACACAAGCGATCAACTTGATTGACGGACTTGATGGACTCGCGACAGGAATTGTGGCGATTGCTGCGGCAACTTTTTTTGTCTACAGCAAGCATCTTGCAGATCAAGGTTTGCTTGCACAACCAAACATCGGTCCGCTCATTGCCATCATCACGCTTGGAATTTGTTTGGGCTTCTTGCCGTACAACTTCAACCCTGCGCGAATATTTATGGGCGACGTTGGCGCACTGATGCTTGGATTGTTGATGGCAGTATCAACGAGTGTGGTTGGTGGTCGTGCAGACCCACAGCTGCAAGGTGTGAGCGGGCAAACCTATTTCTTTATTGCGCCACTGTTCATTCCATTGCTCATTCTTGGCGTGCCATTCTTCGACGTGCTGTTTGCCATTTTGCGACGCACGGTGAGCAGGCAGGGTTTTGCCACCGCCGACCGCGGACACCTGCACCACCGGCTGATTGCCCTGGGACATGGACCGCGTCGAGCAGTGGTCATTTTGTGGGCATGGACGGCCTTGCTGTCCACCATTGCTTTATACCCAGCCCTCATTTCTACACAGCCCAACTTCTGGCCATTGCTTGCCGCGGCCATAGTTTTGGCAGCCTTCACGGTGCTGCACCCCCGTTGGCGTCCCCATGTAGAGGCCGAGTAACGCACAAGCGCACGACTGGTTTGGTGGGTTTGACGGTGTCAAACTAGTTTGTACTTAGTTTCACAAGCGTCAAACGAGGGCTTTTCGTTGAAGAATTTTCCAAAGAAATTGGTGCCAAAGAAGGCGCTGAACAACGGCATGAGCGACACGCTCGGCCGTGGCCCTGAGATTGCCCTCAGTGTGTTGGTCTTCACCATTATTGGACTCGTCATCGACACTCAAGTGGGAACGTTGCCGTGGTTCACCATTGGACTTGTTCTGTTTTCATCAATCGGAAATTTCGCCCGCATGTATTACCAATACGACGGGCGAATGAAAGTGCTCGAACAAGAACGTTCGAAGCAAAGCATGAGCCATCAGCAGGTCGCGAAATGAAGCCGACGCCAGACAGCCACATTTCAGTGTTGGCAATGAACGACAAAGGTCCAGCTCCGGAAGCCGCCATTGGTCGCGATCTCGTCAAGCATGGACTCATCGTTGCCCCAATCATGTTGGGTGTTTGCGCCATTTTCTGGGGGGCAAATGGCGCATGGTCAAGTGCCTACGGCCTAGCCATCGTGCTCGGCAATTTCGCCCTCGCGGCGTTTTTGGTCTCGTTTACCGCCCGAATTTCGTATGCCCTCATGATGGGAGCCACGCTGTTTGGATACATCGTGCGATTGGGAATCATCTCCGCGGCGGTGTATTTCGTGCGCAACGCCTCGTGGGTTGAACTGATTCCACTTTGCATGACTATTGTCATTGCGCATGTTGGTTTACTGTTTTGGGAATTGCGATATGTTTCTTTGTCGCTCGCATTCCCAGGCCTGAAGCCAAAACCGAACCAACAAGACCGTCTTATAACTTCTTCAACCAGTAACTAGCTGATCAACAGGATGACCACAGTGCTCTTAACACAAATTGCAAATCAAAAGTTCGCGCAGATCTCAGCGGCTCTTGTGCCAAGCGCAGAAGAGGCTGGTCGTGGTTTTCACTTTCCAGAAATCAACTCGATCTTGCGTTGGAAAGATGTAGTTCCAGGCATCAACAAAGTCATCATCATTGGAATTCTTGCTGCGCTTATCGGAACCGTGTTGTTCCTTGTTGCTGCAATGAAAGATGGAAGCAAAGCACCAAAGGGTGCGCGCAACTTGGCTGAAGTAATTGTTGAGTTCATCGAGAAGAACATCATCATGGAAACCATGGGTAAGAGTGGCTTAGGTTGGACGCCATTCTTGTTGTGCGTGTTCTTGTTTGTTTACATCTGCAACGTTCCAGGAATTATTCCGTTCATTCAAATGCCAGCTACTGCACGCATGGGTGTTCCGATGTTCATGGCGCTGTTGGTGTGGGTGGTCTTCAACGCCACAGGCATTAAGCACCAAGGCGCATTTGGATACATCAAGGGAGTGTTGTTTCCTCCAGGCGTTCCAAAAGCGTTGTACATCTTGGTTACACCAATCGAACTCATTTCAACCTTGGTTGTTCGTCCGTTCTCATTGGCAGTTCGTCTTTTCGCCAACATGCTTGCGGGTCACTTATTGCTCGTGATCTTCGCATTGCTCTCCGAGTCGTTGATTCAGGCAGAGACACAAAGGTTCTTCCTCGTACCGGTTGGCATCTTGCCGTTCATCTTGTTGATGTTCCTTACCGGCTTTGAGATCTTGGTTGCATTCCTCCAGGCGTACATCTTCACGGTTCTTGCCGCGGTGTACATCGGCGGAGCAACGCACCCAGAGCATTAATTCAGACAGATCGAATACCGACAGATACCCACAAAAAACTAAACAACTAAACAGGAGATAAAAAATGGAAGCGTTAACACGAATCGCACACGCGAGCATTCGCGTTGCAGCAGAAACAACTGGTGAGGCCTACACAGCAGCAGAGGCAAAGGCCAATGCAGCTGCACAGATGGCAGGTCTTGCTTATGGTCTCGCAGCAATCGGACCATCGATTGGTATCGGCATGATTTTCGGTAAGGCCATTGAAGCAATGGCGCGTCAGCCGGAGTCCGCAGGTATGGTTCGCACCACGATGTTCTTGGGTGCAGCGTTCACCGAAGCTCTTGCACTTATCGGATTCGTTGCCTTCATCTTGCTGAAGTTCGCCTGATCCCAATGCGAGTTCACGTAACGACAATGCAGGGTGGACCGGTTCAGGTTCGCATCTCTGCTTCTGGACGCTTGAGTGCAGAAACAGGTGCGACAACTGAAACCAGTGCAGCAGCGCCGAACCCAATTGCACCAGAGGGCAAAGAGCTCATCTGGGGTGGTGGTTCGTTCTTGGTGTTCCTGGTCATCATGCGCCTGTTCCTGTTCCCGAAATTGAAGAAGGGGATGGACGCTCGTTACGACGGCATTCAAAGCGATCTCGAGTCAGCAGACGCAACGCGTTTTGCTGCTCAGGCAGATGTTGCGAAATATCAAGCAGCACTTGACGAAGTTCGTGTTGAAGCAGCCGGGCGTGTCGACAAGGCGCGTCAGACTCTGGATCAAGAACGCAGCACAAAGATTGCCGAAGCAAACGCTCGCATCGCCGCAAAGCGTGCAGCAGCCGAAGCAGATCTGAATGCAGCTCGATTAGCAGTTCGCGACCAAGTGGCCGCAGCCGTTGCATCGGTTACCGAACACACCACGCAGCTTGCAGTGGGCAAGTCTCCTGACGCGAGTGTGGTCCGTAATGCGGTACAGCAGGTAATGCAGCAAGGAGCATCGTCATGAATCAACTAGTGATTTCAGTGTTGGCAGCAGAAGATCCATACGTCTCGCACCACTGGTTGTATCCAGAGACGGGTGAAATCATCTACGGCGGACTGGCATCGGTCATCGTTGTTGGTGCGTTGGTGAAGTTTGCCGGCCCAATGATCAAGAAGAGTTTTGCCGACCGCACCGCACGCATTCAGAAGCAACTCGACGATGCAGCCGCCGCAAAGGTAACTGCAGACGGAGATGCAAAGAACATTCGCGCTGCGTTGGGCGATATTGCAAGTGAGCGAGCACGAATTTTGGCAGAAGCAGATGCACAGGCTGCATCCGTTCTTACTGAAGGTCGCACGCGAATCACTGCAGAAATTGCTGAACTCGAAGCAAAAGCAGAAGCAGACATCAACGCGGCTCGTGGTCGTGGTTCTGATGAATTGCGCAACGAAATTACGGTCTTGGCTTCGCGTGCCACTCCGTTGGTAGTTGCTGCGACTCTGAATGAACAGGCTCACAAAGACCTCGTTGAAGGCTTCATTTCAAAGGTTGGAGCAGGTCGATGAGTAACGCAAAAGTAAAGGCGTACGCGCAAGCGTTGTTCGCCATTGCGCAGGCCGAAGGTGCTGCAGATGCAATCAGCAATGAGCTGTACGCAGTAGCTCGTGCTTATGAATCAAGTGATGATTTGCGCAACGTATTAGGCGATGCAACCATCCCTTCCGAGCGTCGTTTGCAAGTTGTTGAACAGTTGATTGGTACCCGCGCAAACCGCGCAACAGTGCAAATCGTGTCGATGATCGTTGCAAGTGGCCAGGTGCGCGAATTGCCTGCAGTATTTGATGAAGTCATTGCACTTTCATCTGCTGGTAACGACCAAGACCTTGCTGAAGTACGAAGCGCAGTATCGCTAACCGATGATCAGCAGACACGTTTGGCTGCAGCGCTCAGCAAAGCAACCGGCAAAACCGTGAACCTAAAAGTTGTTGTAGATCCAAGCGTTCTTGGTGGGCTTGTTGCCACTGTTGGCGACAAAGTGATTGACGACACCGTTCGCACCCGCCTCGACAATTTGAAGACCCGAATCTGATTTCGTTCTGAAAGGACAAACACATGGCTGAACTAACACTCTCCGCAAGTGACATTGCGGCAGCGATTAATAAGAGTCTCGATGGCTTCCAGTCGTCAACTGAGGCACGCACCGTTGGTCGCGTGACTGAAGTGGGCGACGGTATTGCTCGCGTAAGCGGACTGCCAGACTGCGCTGTAAACGAATTGCTCGAGTTTGAAGGCGGAATCGTTGGTCTCGCTTTGAACCTTGACGAAGACTCAATCGGTACCGTAATTCTTGGCGATGCCGATCTCATTGAAGAAGGTCAGCCAGTGAAGTCAACCGGCAACATTTTGTCGGTGCCAGTTGGAGACGCAATGTTGGGCCGCGTAGTAAACGCACTCGGCACACCAATTGACGGCAAGGGCGACATCGTCGGTGCAATTTCGCGCCGTGTAGAAATTCAGGCGCCAGGAATCATGGGTCGTAAGCCTGTGCACGAGCCATTGCAAACCGGCATCAAGTCGATCGATGCGATGACCCCAATTGGCCGCGGACAACGCGAGCTCATCATTGGTGACCGCAAGACCGGCAAGACCACCATCGCAATCGACACCATCATCAACCAGCGTGGTCTTGGTGTGAAGTGCATTTACGTAGCTATCGGACAGAAGGGCTCAACCGTTGCACAAACTGTTGAAGTACTTCGCCAATACGGCGCACTTGAATACACCGTTGTTGTTGCTGCTCCTGCATCAGACCCAGCCCCGTTTAAGTACTTGGCACCATACGCAGGTTGCGCAATGGGTCAGCACTGGATGGAAAACGGCGAGCACGCACTTGTTGTGTACGACGACTTGTCGAAGCAGGCTGAGGCCTACCGTCAGATGTCGTTGCTCCTTCGTCGTCCACCGGGCCGCGAAGCGTACCCAGGAGACGTGTTCTACCTGCACAGCCGCTTGCTTGAGCGCGCTGCAAAGTTGAGCGATGCAAACGGCGCAGGTTCACTTACTGCTTTGCCAGTAATTGAAACCAAGGCTGGCGACGTTTCGGCATACATTCCAACCAACGTGATCTCCATTACCGATGGTCAGGTGTACTTGCAAGACAACCTCTTCAAGTCGGGTGTTCGTCCAGCAGTAGACGTAGGTATCTCGGTATCGCGCGTAGGTGGTGCTGCACAGATCAAAGCAATGAAGAGCGTTTCAGGAACACTGAAGCTCGACCTTGCTCAATTCCGTGAACTTGAAGCATTCGCAACATTCGGTTCTGAACTCGACGCCATTTCGAAGGCACAGCTCGAGCGCGGGTACCGCTTGGTGGAATTGCTGAAGCAACCACTCAACAGCCCAATGCCGGTTGAAGAGCAAGTGGTTTCAATTTTCACTGGCACCAAGGGTTACTTGGACGACATTGCAGTAAGCGATGTCCGCCGTTTCGAGAACGAACTTCTCGACCACATGCGCACTCGTCACTCATCGGTATTGTCAGGAATTCGTCAAGACCCGAAGGCCGATGTGCCTAAGGATCTCGCCGACATCGTGAAGTCATTCAAGGCTTCATTCGTTACTTCATCCGCATCGGCAAGCGCTGACCCAACCGCCACATCTGCTGGCGAAGTTGGTGACGCTGCAAGCGCCAAGACACTCGCAACGGAGTAACTAAATGGCTGGCGGTCAAGAGCGCATTCTGCGCGGACGAATTCGTTCCGTGCAGGCGACGAAAAAAATTACACGTGCAATGGAGTTGATCGCTGCTTCGCGCATCGTTAAAGCTCAGCAACGTGTAATTGCCGCCGTTCCATATTCCGAGATGATCACCGAAGTGGTGAAGGACTTGGCCGCAAGCGGTGCTGGTAGCGATTCGCCGTTCTTGAAGACACGTGAAAACGTGAAGACCACCTGTTACGTGGCCATTACCGCTGACCGCGGTTTGTGCGGCGGTTACAACTCTGGTGTGCTCCGTGCAACTGAAGGCGAAGTCAAGGCTGACGTTCTTGCTGGCAAGGATTACTTGGTCGTTCCAGTTGGTCGCAAGGCCGAGGGTTACTTCCGTTTCCGTGGATACAAAATCGGTACCGGTTTTGCTGGTTTTTCTGATGCACCTGGATATTCAGATGCAAAGTCAATTGGTGAATACGTAGTCGACTTGTATGTCAAGGGAATCGTTGATCGCGTAGAGCTCGTGTACACACGATTCGTTTCTGCAGGAACTCAAGAAGTCGTTCGTCGTCCACTCGTTCCACTTGATCAGCAAGTTGTTGAAGGTGGCGATGGAAAGTCGGCATCAAACAGCGACTACGAATTTGAACCAGATCCTTCAGTAATTCTTGAAACTCTGTTGCCTCGTTATGTTGAAGCACGCGTGTACGCAGCGCTTCTCAACGCGGCAGCCAGTGAGCACGCTGCACGTCAGCGCGCTATGAAGTCGGCAACTGATAACGCAGAAGAGCTCATCAAGACTCTTTCGCGCATTATGAACCGTGCACGTCAAGACTCGATTACAACAGAAATTATGGAAATTGTGGGCGGCGCTGAAGCACTCGGCTCTGGCAAGTCCGCTTAATAGTTTGAGAAAGAGGAGCACATTATGAGCACAACATCACCAACTGCTTTGAAAGACGGAAAAGTCGTCGCGATTGCAGGACCAGTAATCGACGTGGAGTTTCCACGTGGATCATTGCCAGAGCTGAACCAAGCGCTGGAGTTCACTATTAAGTCGGACGGCAAAGACGTCACCGTGCTTGCCGAAGTTGCTCAGCAGTTAGGCAACAGCCGCGTGCGCGTTGTGTGCATGAAGCCAACTGACGGTTTGCGCCGCGGTACGCCAGTGCGCAACACCGGACACGGCATTCAAGTTCCAGTAGGCGACAAGACACTCGGTCACGTATGGAACGTATGGGGCGAATGCCTCGACGGAAACAACGACGATTTCAAAGATGTTGAGCGTTGGGACATTCACCGTCCAGCTCCAGACTTCTCAGCACTTGAGCCAAGCCGTCGTATGTTCGAAACCGGAATCAAGGTCATCGACTTGCTCACCCCGTATCTCGCCGGTGGAAAAATCGGCTTGTTCGGTGGCGCTGGTGTAGGTAAGACCGTTCTCATTACCGAAATGATTAACCGCGTGGCCTCAAACCACGGTGGTGTGTCGGTGTTTGCCGGAGTAGGCGAGCGCACGCGTGAAGGCACCGACTTGCGCATGGAAATGGAAGAGTCGGGAGTATTCGAAAAGGCAGCACTCGTGTTCGGCCAAATGGACGAACCACCTGGAGTTCGTCTTCGCGTTGCTCTTTCAGCACTCACCATGGCTGAGTACTTCCGCGACGTACGCAACCAAGACGTGTTGTTGTTCGTAGACAACATTTTCCGTTATGTACAAGCTGGTTCAGAAGTATCAACACTGCTTGGACGTATGCCTTCAGCTGTGGGTTACCAGCCAACGCTTGCTGACGAAATGGGTCAGTTGCAGGAGCGCATTACCTCAACACGTTGTCGTTCGATCACCTCGTTGCAGGCTGTGTACGTACCTGCCGACGACTACACCGACCCAGCACCGTTCACCACCTTTACGTTCTTGGATGCAACCACCGAGTTGTCACGCCAAATCGCTTCGCTTGGTATTTACCCAGCTGTGGACCCACTTGCTTCAACATCGACAATTTTGTCGCCAGAAGTTGTTGGAGATCGTCACTACGCAACTGCTCGTAAGGTGCAGGAAATTCTGCAGCGCTACAAGGAATTGCAAGACATCATCGCCATCTTGGGTCTCGACGAACTTTCAGAAGAAGACCGCCTCACCGTTTCGCGTGCTCGCAAAGTACAGCGATTCTTGTCGCAGCCGTTCTTCGTTGCTGAAGTGTTCACCGGATTGAAGGGTGAATACGTCAAGACAGAAGACACCGTAGAAAGCTTCGAAGCGATCATTAAGGGTGAGCTGGACGAAATTCCAGAGCAGGCCTTCTTGAACGTTGGTGGCGTAGACCAAGTGCTCGCAAAGGCGAAGTCACTGCAGGAGAACGCTTCATAATGGCTTCAACCGGTGCCCTTCGCGTAGAACTGGTTTCGCCAGAGCGCGTGCTGTTTTCAGGTGAGGCCAAACAGGTCATCACCCGCACGCTCGACGGTGGCGAAATTGCGTTCTTGCCTGGGCACATTGCGTTCCTTGGCGCTCTTACCGAGTGTCATACGCGCATCTACCTTTCTGATGGGAAAGTGCAAGATGTTGCAGTGCATGGTGGTTTCGTAGAAGTTGCACCCGATCACGTCACAATTCTTTCCGACTCTGCAGAACTCGCAGAGTCAATTGATATTGCCCGTGCGCGTGCTGCAAAAGAGCGTGCCGAGGCTGCAATTCGTGGAGAGCACGATGCAACAGTCGAATCTGCTTTGCGTCGTGCGCATGCGCGACTGTCTGCTGCTGGCGGACTAACCGAGACGCGTGCCGCGCACTAACTACCCATTTACGCAAGCACTCATTACGGGTGCTTCAAGCGGCATCGGCGAACAGATGGCGCACATGTTGGGCAAAGCAGGAGTACCGATGGTGCTTGTTGCTCGTCGTGGTGATCGTTTGCAAACCATTGCCGATCAATACAAGAACGTTGAAGTGTTGACAGCAGATTTGCTGACCACAGAAGGCGTGGCGGCAGTGGAAGCACGCTTGCGTGACACCTCGAAGCCGCCAGTTGATTTCGTTGTCAACAATGCAGGCTTTGGAACTTCGGGTCCGATGCATCGCATTGACCCAAATCGTTTGGCAAATGAAGTGCAACTCAACGTGGTGGCGCTCATGCGTATTACCAGCGCTGCGGTAAACCTCATGTTGCCACGCGGTCGCGGGTACATCTTGAACGTGTCCAGCGTTGCTAGCTTCCAGGCTCAACCAGGACTCGCTGTGTATTCGGCTACGAAAGCATTTGTCACCAGTTTCACTGAAGCGGTGCACCAAGAACTTGCAAATACCGGCATTCGCATTACGGCTTTGTGCCCGGGCCTTACGAAGACCGAATTTCAGTCGGTATCAAACACCAGCAAATACGAGAGCAAGTTTCCTGCAGTTGCATGGACCTCGGTGAAGTTGGTTGCACGCACTGGAATCAATGGTGTCATCAAGGGCAAGCCAATTGTGGTGCCAGGAATTTTGTATAAGACATTGGTCGGAATCACCGACGTATTGCCACGCAGTGTGGGCCGTTGGTTTATCGGCCTGTTTATGCGCCGCTAAACAGCGCTTACTTCGTGTCGGTTGACGAGTAAGCCGCGAGGCGGTCGTGGCGATGGTGAGTGTCGATGTAACGGATAGTTCCGCTTCGACTGCGCATGACCAAGCTGTGGCTTCGTGCGCCGTATGCGTCGTAACGCACGCCACGCAATAGTTCTCCGTCGGTCACGCCAGTTGCAGCAAAGAAGATGTCTTCGCCGCTAATGAGGTCGTCAGTGGTGAGCACCTTATTGAGGTCGTAACCAGCATCTTCAGCAGCCTTGCGTTCTGCATCGTCGCGTGCATGTAGGCGGCCGATGATTTCACCGCCCATTGCTTTCAGGGCTGCTGCGGCGACAACGCCTTCTGGCGTTCCGCCGATACCGAACAAAATGTCGACACCAACTTCTGGTGAAGCAGCTGCAATTGCAGCAAAAATATCGCCGTCAGAAATGAGACGAATGCGAGCTCCGGTGGAGCGAACTTCGGCAATGAGGTCGTTGTGGCGTTCGCGCTCAAGAATCATGACGGTGAGTTCGCTCACGAGCTTCTTCGTTGCACGTGCAACTTCCTGCAAGTTCTTCGTTGGCGACCAGTCGAGGTCTACTGCGTGTGCTGCTTCAGGACCCACAGCAATTTTGTCCATGTACACGCATGGGCCTGGGTTAAACATTGAACCGCGCTCGGAAACCGCGATAACGGAAAGTGCGTTTCCGCGACCAAGCGAGGTGAGGGTTGTGCCGTCAATTGGGTCTACAGCAACGTCGGTGTTTGGCATGCTGCCGTTGCCCACGCGCTCACCGTTGTAGAGCATTGGGGCTTCGTCTTTTTCGCCTTCACCAATGACCACAATGCCGTCCATGCTCACGGTGTCGAGCACGTTACGCATGGCATCTACTGCGGCGCCGTCGGCGGCGTTCTTATCGCCTCGTCCCACCCAGCTGGAGGCTGCAAGTGCTGCGGATTCGGTGACGCGCACCAGTTCCATTGCGAGGTTACGGTCTGGTCTTTCGCGTGCTGGCATGGCTCAAAATCTAGTCGCAATTCGTATTTGGACTGAAACGAAGTAGCGTTCGGGATATGAGCGATTGGAACCCCAAAGACCCAGAGGCGCTCACCACGCGTTACGACCTTGCCGATTGGTCGGTTGACGACAGGGCCGATGTTGCCGCAGCACTTGCGGATGCAGAAATCGCCCATTCGTGGGATGGTTCAGAGTTGTTGGTTTCACAAGACACTGAACAAGTTGTTGACGCAATTTTGGACGAGATTGAAGATGAACTTGACAATCTTGACGATGGCGATGACGACGATTCGGGCGAAGACAACATCACCGAATACGAACTAGACGAATGGTCCGAAGTCGAGCGTAAGCAGTTGTGCGACATGCTCGACAATTTGGACATTGGTTACCGCTGGGATGGCACCATGTTGCTCGTTCCCATCGGAGTTGAAGCAGTAGTTGACTCTTGCTTGGACTCAATCGATAGTCGTGGCGTAACTTTTGTAGATGACAACAACTGAGACTTCGGCTCCATCTGAAGTTCTAGCCGAAGTGGAGTTTTGGCACTCCAGGCCAATTACTCCCACACGGCGGTTGTCGCTTGGCGGTCTTAACCTGCCAATAGATCCAACTCCTGGGCTTGGCGGAATTTTGCTTGGCGCAATTGTTGCTGCGCATGCTGGAGAAGTTCATGAAGATTTGATTCCCGACGTGCATCGTTTAATTTCTCAAATTGAACAAGGTGAACACATAGTGCAACCGCGACTGCGTCATCGCTTTCAAGCCGATCGGCATGGTCTAGCTCGAAGTGTTCATCGCATGATTGGCGAAAATGATTCCATTCGCTTTGAGTTTTCTGAAGGTGGAACACCATTGCAACATGTGCTCGGAGCCGTGTATGTGTTGGAACGATTAGACCCAAGCATTCGCAAAAAACTTGCGCCGATGATGTTGAAAGCAATGAAGTGGCGCGGACCTCTGAACCAAACTTTTGTCGCATACTTGGCGGGCAGTAATGCATCAACAATTGCCGCAATGGCAGACCCGCGAGCATGGGCACTTGAAATGCTCGGTTTCCCACCAGGAACGGTGAAGCCTTCCAAGCGTGAAATTCAGGTGCGCTTCCGCGAAAGTTTGCGCGACGTGCACCCCGACCACGGTGGTGATTCGCGAACGGCGAGTGCAAACATCAATGACTTAAGCGAAGCACGTCGCGTCTTGCTGAGTTCATAACCCCATGGTGCGCGGGGTGGTGCTGTTTCCTGGCGCCGGAAGCAGTCGTGACCATGTTGCACTAGTTGCCATTGAGAATCAACTCAGCCCACTTCCCGTACTGCGAGTCGACTTTCCGTATCGCAAGGCAGGCAAAAAGTTTCCAGACAAAGCACCGATTTTGGTGCAGTGTGTGAAAGACGAGGTGCGGACGTTTGCGAAAGCAATTGGGTGCGAAACAACAGACTTGGTGATCGGTGGTCGTTCAATGGGCGGCCGCATGTGCACTATGGCTGCGTCTGACACGCAGGATGCATTGCACGTTGCGGGCGTGGTGTGCATCGGCTATCCACTGCATCCGCCCAAAAAACCTGAGCAATTGCGCACCGAGCACTTGCCACGTTTGACCACAAAAGTCCTATTTGTCAGTGGAACACGAGATGAATTTGGTACCCCAGAAGAACTTGCGAGCGCGTATGCACTGCTTCCTTCGCCGCCAACGGTTCAGTTCATTGAGGGTGGTCGGCACGAGCTGAAGGGCCACGACGAACGCGTGGCCACGCTGTTACAGGACTGGTTACGAACCTTGTAGGTGAGCGTCTTCGGGGTTGATGTCCTCGAGTTCGCGGTGCGCGGTTTCGGGATATTTCGCAGCAACGAGCGCTGCAACGATGACTGGGCCAAGTGCAAAGGTGAGCATGACGCGGCCGTATGACATGCCGTTGTCGAGGAGATAGCCGGCGACAATCAGCCCAACGCTTCCGCCAATGAGCGAAGCAACCATGATGAGAATGGAAGCCATGTTGCGGTGTGCGGTTGGGAAAAGTTCACTGCGAAACACCGCCATTGCCGGGTATGAAATTCCAAGTAGCACTCCGCCGGCAATTGCAATAAACCACATTGCAAAACCCTGTAGTGCAAATGATGAAGCAAATAACAACGTTCCAGTTGGCACGGTGGCAATGGCTACTGCTTTGCGTCCAACTTTGTCGGCCAGACGACCACCAACAACGAGTCCAACCGTTGCAGGAATGGTGGTGAGTGTGATGAACATGGAAATCTCGAGCGCCGAATATCCACGCACATCTTTGAGGTAACGAGACTGAAAGATTGATGCGGTTGCTACGAAGATATTGGTGAGCACGGCCACGACAACTTGAAGCCACAAACGGTCACGGTGAATGTGCGTTTCCACATCGGTGTGATGAATTTGCTCTTCGTGAAGTGCGAGGAATCGTTTGGTTTCAGGAAGCGAACGAGTAAGTACATAAGCAACCGCTAGCCATGCAATGCCAACTAGGTACACCAGTCGCCACGATGATTCAGAAATTCCTGCAAGCGGAATTGCCCCAACAGCAGAACCCGCACCAACACCACTACCTACTGCCAAAATGCTGAGTGCCCATGCGCGTGTGTTGGTTCCCATTTCTTCGGTTGCAAACACCAGCACAAACACCGTGAGTGCAATGCCAAGGGGTCGCCCAATGGTTTGTGTTGCAACGAGGAACGTAAACGACGGTGAAAGTGCTCCAAGAGAGATGATGAGCGGCGCAATCCAGGCAAGACCAATGATGACGCGACGCCTTCCAACTTTGTCGGCGTATGAAGCAATAGGAATTGCGATGATCACGCCCCAGCGCACGATTGCCGCAGCAAAACCCTGACCTTGTTCAGAAATACCGAATTCAGTAGATGCATATGCAACGGTTTGTGTAAACACCGTGTTCACGTAGGCGGCAGGAAGGCATGCGAGCCAGAGCAATTTGAGCACGCTTTTTTGTCGAGCAGTAAGTGGCTCAGGAGCCGAAAAACCCCATATTCGGCTGTTTTTCTTAGGGTAAGCGCTACTTATTGCCACTGCGCGAGCATACTGATTGCGTCATGCAGATCGTCGTTGAGCATTCCGAAGCGCTTCGGGGCGAGGTTCAGGTGCCGGGAGCCAAGAATTCGGTTCTCAAGCTGATGGCCGTCACCCTGTTGGCTGAAGGCGAGTACCGTCTGACCAATGTTCCCGACATTGCCGATGTTGACACCATGTGTGATCTGTTGCGAGCCCTTGGCGTGCAGTCAAAAAGAATCGGCACGCACGAACTGGTGCTCACCAACTCGGGAAACATCACCCCAATTGCTCCTTTTGAATACGTAGACCGAATTCGTGCATCAATCAACGTGCTTGGGCCATTGGTAGGCCGGTACGGAAGTGCAGATATTGCGATGCCTGGCGGCGATGACTTCGGTTCTCGACCAATCGATTTGCACGTGATGGGCCTTGAAGCAATGGGCGCAAAGTTTGAACTGAGTAAAGAGGGCATTCGTGCAACTGCAAAAGAATTGCGCGGCGCATCCATTGAACTGAAGTTTCCAAGTGTTGGCGCAACCGAAAACATTTTGACAGCTGCAGTCTTGGCTAATGGCGTGACAGTTATTGACAACGCTGCACGGGAGCCAGAAATTGTTGACTTGTGCAACATGCTTGTCGACATGGGAGCAGTCATTTCGGGAATTGGTACTGATCGACTCTCCATTACTGGCGTGAAGCCAAATCAATTGCACTCAACCGATCACGAAGTGGTGAACGACCGCGTTCAGGCCGCTACCTACATTTCTGCTGTTGCTGTAACTCGCGGCGATGTATTCGTTCGCGGTGCGCGCGCCGAGCACATGGAAATGCTGATCAATCGATTTTCCGAAATGGGTGTAGGTATCACCCCGCAGCAAGACGGTTTGCATGTGAACTGCCAAGGTCGATTGCGTGCAATCGATTTCGCAACGCTTCCGTACCCAGGAATTGCCACGGACTACAAGCCATTGCTCGTTGGCATGTTGGCGGTTTCGGATGGAACAGGAATTGCTACCGAGAATTTATACCCAGGTCGTTTTCGCTATGTCGATGAGTTAATGAAACTTGGTGCCGATGTGCGTATTGATGGGCATCACGCCGTGGTGCGCGGAGTGGAACAACTTGTTGGTGCACCGGTGAATGCCCCAGATATCCGTGCTGGCGCTGCGCTTGTGGTGGCTGGACTTGTCGCAACTGGGCAAACCATTGTGAGCGACATTCATCACATTGATCGTGGGTACGACGACCTAGTTGGTCGATTGACGGCCATTGGGGCCCGGATTACTCGGCGTTCGTAGCCGAGGCTTCAGCCGAATCGGCAATGCGTTTGGCGGCGATGCGCTCAGCGCGCCGAGTTGCCTTCCAAAGCACGAGCACAATCACGAGAATTGGTCCTGCAACGAGCAGGATTTCATCCCAACCACCTTGGTGAGCAAGCACCCCCGTATCGTAGAGGACTGAAGATGAATTGGAGTACTCAGTGAGCATGCAACAACAGGTTGAAGAAACCATCGAAGTGATCCGCCCAGCATTGCAAGCCGACGGTGGCGACATTGTTTTGAAGGAAGTTGATGAAGCCACGGGGATCGTGAAGGTAACTCTCGTTGGTGCATGCGGAACGTGCCCTGCATCCGATCAAACATTGAAAGCCGGAATTGAACGCATCATGCGCGATCGTGTTGATGGTGTAACCGAGGTTGTGGCGGTTTAAGGCGTGGCGCAACGCATTACAGATCCTTCACAGTTATTCGAATTGGCTGTTACAGGGGATCGTGGTGCGCTTGCTCGGTTGTTGTCACTCATTGAACGCGGTGGAGAGGATGCGCGAACCATTGCGCGACTCACGTACCCGAAAAGTGGAAGTGGTTACACCGTAGGTATCACCGGTGCGCCTGGCGCTGGAAAGAGCACACTCACCAGCGCAACGATTGGTCACTTACGTGCGAGCGATACAAAAGTGGCAGTGCTCGCAATCGATCCGTCATCACCGTTTACTGGCGGTGCAATTCTTGGAGATCGCGTTCGCATGCAAGACCACGCAACCGATGCCGGAGTGTTTATTCGCAGCATGGCAACACGTGGACATTTGGGTGGTTTGTCATTAGCAACAAGCGAAGCAATCCATTTGCTCGATGCTGTTGGGTGTCCGTGGATTTTGGTCGAGACTGTTGGTGTTGGCCAAGTAGAAGTTGAAATCGCCGGCAAAGCCGACACGACAGTTGTTGTAGTGAACCCAGGTTGGGGTGACTCTGTGCAGGCAAACAAAGCCGGCCTCATGGAGATCGCCGACATTTTCGTGATCAACAAAGCAGACCGCAAGGGTGCAGACGAAACACGTCGCGACCTAGAGCAAATGCTCGATCTGTCAGACATTGGTCACGACGACTGGCGCCCACCAATTCTGCAAACCTCGGCTGTATCGGGCGAAGGTGTTTCAGAATTGTGGAATACCGTGCTGAAGCATCGCGAATTCATCATGGCGAGCGGAAAGCTTGCACAACGCAGGTCGTTTCGATTGCGCGAAGAACTGCGCGCAATCATTGAGCGTCGCCTTGAATTACGTGCGCGCGAAATTTGCACAGGTGATAAGTGGGACGGCCTTGAACAACAGGTGCTCAATCACACGGTTGACCCGTGGGCGGCTGCAGACGACATGCTGAAAGGCATTGGCGCGTAAGTAGGTATGAAGTTACGAATTGAGCCAGAGGTTCGCCCTGTAGTTACTTCTGCGCTTGCACTGAGTGGTGCGGTTGGCGTGTTTGCACTTGCATTCGGTGTGCTTGCAGTAGGCGCAGGAGCGAGCGTGTGGCAGACATGTGCCTTGAGTTTCTTTGCATTTACGGGTGCGTCACAGATGTCGGCAATGTCCATCATTTCAACCGGTGGAACTGTGTCGGCAGCGTTGGGGAGTGGTCTGTTGTTGGCAGCTCGGAATGGTGTGTATGGCTTGGCACTATCGCCTTATTTTGGTGAGTCGTTGGGAAAGCGTCTACTCGCAGCACACTTTGTTATCGACGAAACCACTGCAATGATGACGGCACAAACAAATCCGCGGTTACAAAAGATTGCTTTTTGGACAACCGCAATTGCGTTGTTCTCGTTGTGGAACTTAGGAACATTGATTGGTGCAGTGCTTGGTGGTTCGATTGACCCACAGACCTACGGTCTGGATGTCGGATTTACTGCTGCATACATAACAATGTTGGTTCCACATTTGCGAACCAAAAACGGTCGCATTGCCGCAGCAAGTGGAGGGCTACTCAGCGTGGCACTTGCGCCGTTTCTGCCAGTTGGGCTTCCGATTTTGGCTTCAGGGCTAGCAATTTTTATTGGTGTTAAACCGCAGCGAGCGCAGGCATCAGCATGAATATGTCGTGGACGCTCGTCATCTGGTTGTCTATTGGCGCATACGCGTTCAAGATGCTTGGGTTTGTGGTTGTCGGATCGCGAGCATTGCCAGATGTGTTGTCACGTTGCCTCATGCTTATTCCATCTGCACTGTTGGGAGCAATGGTGTTGAATGGCACGTTTACTGATGCGCAATCCATTGTGATTGACGAGCGCGCGGTTGGCTTGTTGGTCGCAATTATTGCGGCCTGGCGAAAACTGCCACTCATAGTTGTTGTCGTGCTCGCTGCTGCGACAACTGCGCTGTTGCGCACGGTTTCCTAAACCACGTGCGATCCATGCGAAAAGCGTTAACTCCTGTATTGGTACTGGCCATCATCGTTACGCTCGGCATTTCCCAGCGTGATGTGCTTGCAGAAATCCTGATTCGGCTGATTGACCTACCGCGCATGTCGCTCGTGCCACTTGCGCTTGCCGCAGCTGCAATGGTGTATGCACGGGGGTTCTTTCTCTTTGCCTGCTCTCCAGGAATCACGTTGCGCCAGGCAGTGATTGCAGATCAGACCGCACTCGCCGCAGGCTATGGAATTGCGCTCGGAGGTGGTCTCGTGGGCACGGGCATGCGCATCCACATGTTCACGACGTGGAAGATTGCTCATCTCACCATCGCATCTTCAATCATTGCGACAGCAGTTGTTCCTTCGTTTACTACGTGGGGACTTCCCATCTTGTTGTTACTTGTTCCCGTCATTCGTGGGACGGCGGCATTTGAAGAAACGCTTGTAGTCGTATTTGGTATACCAGTTGTTTTTGTTTCATTCATGTTTTGGTGGTTTGCCCTCAGATCATCAACCATGTTTTCATGGGTCGGCCGATTTACTTTTTGGGTTCGTTCGTTCTTGCTTCGTAGAGTTCCGGTTCGATACCAACGGTTGAGGGAATCGATAAGGAAGATGCAGCCGGTAACTTTTTCCATTGAAATGCGTAATGATCTAGTCCAACTTTTGCGCCGCCGTTGGAAACTTGTTTTTGCTGCCTCAGTCAGCACACTGACCGCCAGTTTCGTGTGCCTTTGGACATCGTCAGTTGTTTTCAAAGTTGAAGGGCTGGCTTTTTCGGAAGCGATTATTGTTTTTTCCTTAGTACGCGTGGTGATTGCGCTTTCCCCAGTTCCGGGTGGAACTGGACTTGCAGAAATCGGATTAATCGTTCTGTTGGAAAGGGCGGGAGTGAACACTGTGGATGCGACTGGAATGACCGTGATTTATCGCCTACTGACGTGGTTCCTGCCAATTGTTGTTGGCTCGTCAGTGTGGTGGCGGTACAACCGCAGGTACATGGGAGCCGTTCGGCGCAGCGGTGTGTGACCGTTATCCCTTGACTTCGGGTTAAATCTTGGTGCGTGACAGGACATTGGGGTGATATCTGAAGCATTATTGAGGGTGGGAAAGTCCCACGCGTTACATCAAGGAGAACCTCCTAATGAAAAAAGTACTTGCACTCGCACTTGTTGCGAGCATTTCACTTGTCGCTTGCGGCAGTGATGCATCAACAGAAGTTGTAGATACAACTGTGATGGAAGAAGTTGCAGCAAATGACATCGTTGCTGTTGCAAGCAGCACCGAAGGATTCAGCACCCTCGTAGCAGCACTCAGTGCCGCAGGCTTGGTAGAGACGCTTCAGGGTGAAGGTCCATTCACAGTTTTCGCACCAAATGACGAAGCATTCGCAGCATTGCCAGCAGGCTTGCTCGAGAAGTTGCTCTTGCCAGAAAACATTGCAGTTCTTACCTCAATTCTGACCTACCACGTAGTGGCTGGAAAAGTTTTGTCAACCGACGTAACTGCCGGCGATGCGCCAACAGTTGAGGGTTCGACATTGGCATTGGGAGTAATGGACGGCGTGCAGGTGAACGATGCAACGGTGATCGCTGCAGACGTAGAAGCAAGCAACGGCGTGATTCATGTGATCAACAAGGTTCTTGTTCCACCAACAGTTGATCTTGCATCACTCTAGATACAAGTAATAGTGAGGTGGTTGGGCTTCGGCTCAACCACCTCATTTTTTTATGTACGGGTAGTAGTTAAGCGTTCGCTTCGACAATCTTTTTCAGCTCGCGCAAGTTGCGCTTCCAGATCATTCCCATCACCAATTTTGCGCCAACGAGTTCGCCGAGTTTTCCACCAAGCCACCATGGGAAGTTCAGTTCTTCCGCCCAAGTGAATGTGGTTCCACCGAGGTGCGGGGTGAGCGTGAACTTGCCAGTTCCCGTGACTACGCCAACATGGCGAACACCCATTACCTGCTGGGGGATCCACTCGGTGATTTCCATTTTGTCAACAAGTTTGATTGGCCCAACTTTTGTGTCACAAAAGAACTCAGTGCCAACGCCACGGCGCTGATCATTGAGGAAACGAATAGCTACTGCATCTGCCATCCAGTCCACGTGGTTTTCTACTGGTTCAACAATGCTCCACACATGTTCTGGTGTTGCGTTGAGTTGGATGCTTACTTCAATGTGTGCCATATTCGAACCGTACTACGAGTTGAGTACAAGCGCTTTGCCGTACACGGAGATATGTCGACGTGAGTGTTCGTTAAATGGGTCTTTGGCATAGGTTTCCCAGCGTTGTTCAAGACTTAGTCCTGCTGTGAGTGCCATCGCATCAATATCCGTTATCGAGGCATAGCGAACTTTCCATTCGCGTCGCACTGCTTTTTCGTCAACAACTTCGATGAATACTCCATCAATTATTTGCTGCGCCTTGTTTACATGCACTTCGCTTGTGATGTAACCGCGTGAAGAACTGCGATGGGGGGTTGGTCCACTGTGCTCTGGCATGTCGGCGCTGGGCACAAAGCAATCAACAATGATGTGGCCGCCAGTGGCTAACGACGCGGCGCAACGAATAAGGCACGCTTGCTGTTCTTGAGCGCTGAGTAAGTTGAACAACGTGTTGTAGGCGAGAAGCACAACACTGAATGGTCCTGTAGCCATGTCACGAACCATGTGTCCGAGCTGTGCGTCAATTAACTCGGCACGTGGTTTGGCGGCTAGTTGATCAAGCATTGCTTGCGATGAATCAATTCCGCTCACGCGAACGCCGCTGCCTTCGCCGGCTAATGCAATGGGGAGTGCAAGCCTTCCGGTTCCAATGCCAAGTTCGTAAACGCTTCCGTTTTTGGCAAGTGAGAGCACGAGTGCAACTACTTCGTCGATGTTGTCTAAATCCCGATACCACTCGTCGTAAATGTCGGCGAAGTTGTCGCCATACGGGTTATCGGAGTATTCCACATCACCATTCTCGCTTAATGAGGTTGCAACCGTGCAACAGGCGAGTTATATAATTTGTGTACTTGACTCTTCTGCTTCGTCGGAAGAGCGTCGAGGCCCGCTCTTATGAGCGGGCCTCTGTGTTTATCGCCACAGTTTCGGCCGATTTATTTCTCTACCTTTCGGGTCTAACACAGTTTGTGGAAACTGTGAACGAGATAGAACTTCCGGTCGAAGAAATGCCTGAAAAGCCGCTGCTTGAACAAGGTGTTTACTTGGCGCAGTTTTGTGCGGATTAATGAATCCGATTTCATTTACATACTGTCTACTGAGTGTGATTGCTCCTGCAAGATCGCTGTCATTTGAAATCACAACAGCTTTGTCACACAGTCCGGTAATGCAATCATGAAGAAGGCGGGTTGACAAGTTCACATCAGATCCTTTTTCTTGCTCGATAAGGACCTGCACATATACAAAGCTGTTCTTTTTCGAGCGCACAACGTTCCTCCACATCATTTTGAACAAATTTCTTGGCTTGAATGCTGGTTGAAATTTGTCTGCTGGATGAATGGAGCTTTCTGTAATTACCTTCCATTCTTCATTTGATTGGAAGTGGCCGAGGTGTATTTTGACCGAATTGAGGGTTCTTAGAGCACGTAGATATAGAGCTTGCCTTGAATGCGACTTAGATATATCGTTTCGTCGATTTATGGGAGCTGTGAAGTACCTAATGATCACGATTTCATCACGCGGAAATAGATTTTTGGAAAGAAGCTCTAGGTCAAGCCATCGGTAAGGCGTATTACGCAGCGCCCCATAGTAAAGATTGAGCCCGTCTATATAGATGCCAGTTGCCACGACCTACTCCTCACAATGTTCGAAATGATGTGGAACTGGCGAACACCTTTCGGATAACATTTGAAGTAATCCACCCTTCTGCTTCGACGGAAGGGCCCGGGGCCCGCTCCTTGGAGCGGGCCTCTGTGTTTACGGGGTCAATTTCACAGGTCCCGATTCGCCTGAAATTCCGTTTCAAAAGTGATGGCGTAGTCTGAAGGCATGGGTACGTATCTCGACCACGCAGCGAGCACGCCAATGCGCGCCGAAGCGATTGAGGCAATGACCCCGTATCTCGACGGCATGTATGCAAACCCGTCGGGATCGCATCGATTTGCCCGCGAGGCGCGTAAGGCGCTTGATGAGGCACGCGATCTTGTTGCCGAAACTCTTGGCTGCAAGCCGGGTGAAGTGGTGTTTACCAGTGGCGGAACCGAGGGCGATAACCACGCAATTTTTGGTGCGGTTCGACGCCTTGGTGGAGTAGCCGTGTGCCCAGCAGCCGAACATCATGCAGTATTGCACTGTGTTGAACACGTAAATGGTGTGGTTGTTCGCGTGAACAGCGTTGGAACAGTCGACTTAGAAGATTTGCAGCGTGTGCTCGAAGATGCGACAGAAGAAGAGCCGATCACCGTTGTTTCGGTAATGGCAGTGAATAACGAAGTTGGTTCAATCACGCCAATGCGCGATGTTGCACGCATTGTTCGCAAGTATGCGCCGAATGCAATTTTGCATACCGATGCTGTGCAGGCTGCATGCTGGGTGGACTTGCGTGAAATCACTCCGCTTGTTGATGCACTGTCGCTTTCGGCACACAAGTTTGGTGGTCCAAAGGGTGTGGGTGTGATGGTGATCAAAACTGGAAAGAACCTTGAACCACTCATTTTTGGCGGCGGGCAAGAGCGAGATCGCCGGAGCGGCACGCACAACGTTTCGGGAATTATTGCTACGGCGAAGGCGCTTGAAGTCACCGATAAGACGCGCGCTGAAGAAATGGTGCGAGTAACGAAATTGCGCGATCGATTGGTCGATGAAATTCGAGCACAAGTAGATGGTGTTTTAGAAACGGTTCCGCGCGAACAACGTGTTCCTGGTGTTGCACACATATGTTTCTCGGGTCTCGAAAATGAAGCATTGCTCTTTCTGCTGGATCAGGCAGACGTGTACGCATCTGCTGCATCGGCATGTGCCAGTGGGGCAATGGAGCCCTCGCATGTGTTGGAAGCAATGGGAATTGAGCGGTCGTGGAGCAATGGGGCATTGCGTTTAAGCCTTGGTCACACCACAACTGACGCCGAAATAGACCTAGCGGTTTCGGCAATTGTGTCTGCAGTAAATCAATTGCGTCGTTAGCATTTAGTTCATGAAAGTGCTTGTTGCGATGTCGGGAGGCGTGGATTCGTCCGTCGCTGCCGCCGAATTGAAGGCCGCAGGGCACGAAGTGGTTGGCGTCACCATGCGTCTATGGGGTGGCGAGAGCGACACGGGTTGCTGCTCGGTTTCCGACGTTGATGACGCTCGACGCGTTGCACAGCAGCTGGATATTGACCACTTGGTTTTCAACTTTTCAGACGATTTTGACAAGCATGTAGTTGCCCCGTATGTGCAAGCCCATGTGGACGGCATTACGCCAAATCCATGTATTGAGTGCAACCGCCACTTGAAGTTTGATCGCCTCAGTGAACGAGCACGCCTGCTCGGTTTTGACGCCGTGGCAACCGGTCATCATGCACGCGTTGAACGCGACGACGAAGGAACTCTGCGACTCACGCGTGGCGCAGACGATGCCAAAGATCAGAGTTACGTCGTGCACATGTTGGATCAAGCAGAACTTGCCTACACAATGTTTCCTGTTGGTCATTTAACAAAGACTCAAGTTCGCGAACGTGCTGTTGAACTTGGGTTGCGCACCGCAACAAAACCAGACAGCCAAGACGTGTGCTTCATTAGCAAAACTGGTGGTCGCGAAACCTTCCTTGGTAATCGCATTCCGTTCCGCAAAGCAGAAGTAGTGAACGAAGACGGGACACCTGCCGGAAAAGTTGAAGCGCTAGAACTCGTAACCATCGGCCAGCGCAAAGGCCTTGGCATTCCTGGCGGCGGTCCAAAGCAATATGTGGTTGATGTTGACACGCCAAATGCTCGTGTAGTCATTGGCAGCGAAGCAAGCTTGTATCGCAACTCGTTAGTTGTGAACGAAATCATTTGGTCCGATGCACGAGATGTTCAGAGATTGCAAACAACCAATGATGTGCTGGTGCAGTCAAGTGCTCACGGTGTTGCAATTCCTGCAACCGTCGAGATTCTTTCAAATAGTTCAGTGCGCATTACGTGGAGTGAGGCGCAACGCCGAATTGCCCCTGGTCAATCCGTTGTGCTGTACAACATGACCAATACGCATGTTCTAGGTGGCGGAATCGCCATAGCAGGGTAAATGCGATTTGTTCAGAAAACTTTTGCCTTGGTTTTGGCATGCGTTTTGTTGGTAGGCACGAGTGCGACCCACACTGCATCTGCGGATGGAAACATTCTTGAACGCCGTGTAATTGGCACTTCAATTCAAGGTCGCCCGCTTGAAGCAATTCGCATGGGCGACCCGAAGGGCGTCACTGTTGCGGTTATTGGTGTCATCCATGGCAATGAAGAGGCTGGCTTACTGATTACCGATGAGTTGGTCAACATGCAGATTCCAAAGGGTGTGAACCTGTGGGTTATTCCTTCAATTAATCCTGATGGAACGGCATTGGATCGTCGTGGCAATGCAAACCGGGTTGACCTGAACAGAAACTTTCCTCACGGTTGGGCGCGAATTGGTCAGCCTGGCTATTGGCAATATGCAGGACCTAATCGTGCATCGGAACCAGAGACAAAAGCCCTCGTCAGCTTTTTCCGTGAAATCAAACCTGCTTTAGGTCTGTGGTATCACCAAGACCTCAACATCATCTCTCCGGGTGTCGGCTTTGAAGGTGAACTTCGAGCTCGGTACGGAGCGCTTACTGGCTTACCGATGAAGCGCATTACTGGTGGAAGGTATACGGGTGTTGCTGCTACTTGGCAAAAGAAGGGGTTGAAGAACTCCATGGCATTTGTTGTTGAGCTTGGCAAAACCCTCAACACAGACGAAGCAAAGGTGCATGCCAGCGCAGTGCTCGATATATCAATGATGTTGCGTGACTCGAAATCAAGCAAACTAGACAAGTGAAAATCTCAAAACAGCGAGCGCTCATTTTGATGGGGTTTGGCGTTGGCGCTGGCTTGTTGTCGGGAATGTTTGGCCTTGGCGGTGGCATCATCATTGTTCCAGGGCTCATGTTTGCTCTTGGCATGGATCAACGTAGAGCACATGGCACATCGCTTGCCGGAGTGTTCCTCATTTCCATTTCCAGCTTTTTCACCTATTGGACTCACGATCATATTGATTGGCCTGTTGTGTTGTGGCTGTCCATTGGTTCAGTTGCTGGATCACTTGTTGGGGCAGAATTGCTCAATCGACTCTCTAAGCGCACACTGACTCTTGCTTTCATTTGTGTTTTGGTTATTGCTGGTGTTCGCATGTTTTTCAAAATTGATTCAGCAGGAGAGATGATTCTGAATGGCCCTACTGCGGCATGGTTGGTAGTTATTGGCTTAATTGTTGGTGCACTTGCAGGAATGTTGGGCATTGGCGGAGGATTAATGACCGTTCCAATTCTGGTGATCTTGTTTCATGTTTCTCCAGCTGTTGCCAAAGGCACCTCGCTAGCTGTTGTGATTCCAACCGCATTTTCGGGCACGCTACAAAACCTGCGCAACAAAAACACCGATCTCACTGCGGCAGCGATTGTCAGTTCGACAGGAGTAATTACCGCGATTGCGGGTAGTTGGATTGCGGCGCGAATGAATGATGCGTTGTCTAACTTCTTGTTTGCTGTGCTGCTCATTTTCATTGCAGGCAGAATGTTGCTGCAGTTGCGCAAGCAGCGTGAGATTACGCCGGTAGGCGAGTAATTACGCGTTGGTGCAGTAATCCATTAGTGCTGATCATTGAGTTTGCACGCCAATCTGCTTTGCCAAATCGATCGGTGATTGTTCCGCCGGCTTCTTGAACAATGGGGTAGATGGCCGCATTGTCGTATGGCGCAAGTCCGATTGCATCGACAGCAACATCAATTGCACCTTGTGCAACCAACATGTGTTGCCAGAAATCGCCGAACCCTCGCGAACGAAGAGCGTCTACTTGCAACTGTTGTAGTGCAGGTAGGCCACCTACTTTTTCCCAACCCGTGTTTGGTGTTGTGCTGACATGCGCTTCAGCAAGTTCATTTACCTTTGTTACATATATACGTGTTCCGTTGAAGTAGGCGCCGTCGCCGACTGAAGCCCACCACCGCATGCCCAGCGCGGGGGCAGACACCACGCCAAGTACGGGCATATCGTTGTGCACGAGTGCAATGAGGGAACCCCACACAGGTACGCCGCGTACGAAATTGGTGGTGCCGTCGATGGGGTCAATGACCCACACGAATTCTGCGTCGGTCGGCCCGCTGGTTCCGTGTTCTTCACCATAAATGCCAAAGTCGGGGAAGGCGCCACGCAGGACTGAGGTAATTGCCGTCTCGGTATTGCGATCAATTTCCGTAACTTCGCTGTTGTCCGCCTTACGGGAAACCGTGAATTCGCGGTTTTCGAACCCGGCCAGGCTGACGGCATCGGCGGCGTCGGCAGCCAAAATGGCCTTCCTCAGCGTCTTGTCCAAGCCATTCATAGGGCAAACAATAGATGAATACAGGTCAAGGATGGTTGACATAGACTGAATTTAGATTTAGTCTCCTAAGTCTAAACCCATTTTCAATGTGAGGTACTCCATGAGTCGCAAAGTCCGTTTACTTTCAGCAATTTCAGCAGTTGCCCTTCTGCTTGCTTCATGCGGTGGCGGTGACTCAAGTTCACGCACGAGAAATAGCGCACTGTGTTATGTCGACCAGGCAGCAAAAGATGAGGCTGTAAAAACGGCGCAAGATGCGTTTGATGCCGCGATGGGTGGAGGAACTCCTGGTGATCCACTTACAGACACAACAGTTCCTGCAACGGAAGACTCTGTTGTGAACGAAGCGCCGAGCGACACCGTGGTTACAGACAGCACTTCTGCTGATGGTGGCGGATATCGACGCCCTGCAGTTCGTGCTGCATCAAGTGGTGACTCCACCGTCCCACCTTCGTTAGATGGCGGCGCACTGACTCCAGAACAACAACAAGCGCAAATGGATCTTGAAGCTGCTGAAGCACAGCCGCTTTGTGAAGGCGATGGTGCGGTAAGTGCAGAAAAAACTTGCGATATCACGCTAAGTGGCCCACAGTTTGGTGGAACGTCTACTTGTGAAGAAGTTGTGGTGCAAATTGTTAAGGCGCAGTCACCTCAAGCCATTGAATGGCAAGCAAACGTTGGTTCGCAAGTGGTTGCAAGTGGTACTTGGGACGCAGTAAGCGAAAGTACAAAAGTTGTCACTTTTACATATACGCCGGAAGCAGCTCAAGACGCTGCCAGTGAAGAATCCACAACTGTGACCTGCACGGGAACAATGAGTGGTTCCGCTGAAAATGCCGTATTGAGCGATGACTGTCCTGATGGGTTCGTCTATTCCTCGCTATCTGCAGACGGAATGATTTGGGTGCTGAACAAAGATGGCAATGAGATGGGTGCAGACGGTGCGGTCTTGGCATCTGGCCCTCTTGACATTTCTGGACTTACCCCAGAAACACCTGTGACATTCAAAATTTCATACGACATTGCTTCACAGGGTGTTTCATCAGACACAACAGTTGCTGACGGTGAAGATTCTCCTTGTTCAATGACATTGTCATCAACAGGTATTTCATGGAGTTGTTCGGACGGAAGTCTGTTTAATGTCGCTATCGAAGACATGAGTAATCGTGGTGTATATCCGCTTGTTGAATGTGCTTCAGAAGGGTCCTTCACTGTTGCAGAAAATCAACAGTTCTGGTTCAACTTTTATTTGATAAATGGTGAGCAGACGTTCCTAGACGGCTACAACACCGATCGCCCACAAGGCGAACCAATTGGTTTTACTGTTCCTGAAGACACTGAAGGTGTATGCACACAGTCCGTTGAGGAGGGCATATTCTCATCTGTGTTGCCGGTGCCTGGAGTGTATGGATTTACAGCGGACGAAACAGTTCGAACTGACTTGTATTTTGCAACCGAGGGTGAATGTTCGAACGAAAATAATTTCGCCATCAACTGGTACTTGTTTAATCCCGAAACTGAACACTATGAGTATTCATCAACGTCGTACGCGGAGACGATGATAGAAGAAGGAACTTTGTGTGGCTACGACGATGGTTCGTACTATGGCGGTGACTGGATTGCCGAATTTGTTGGCGCCTCGGAAGTGTTTGCGTCGACAAGTGTGGATTTGACCCCAGTCGAGCGGTCACAGATTGAACCTGTGCTTCCCGAGTTGGCCGATATGCCAAACAGTTACACCTTTGATAGTGCATTTGCGCAATACGACTTTGTACTCACCGAGGAAACTCGTGTATCAATCACGGTGAATTCAAATCAAAGTTGTGATGTAAGCGAAATGAATAAAGAAGAAAATGGTTTTACAGACCCGGAAATTTATCTCTACGAGGGAAATGCGCCTTGGTCGGAATCAAATGACAATGAGATTGCCGATGACGACAATGGCTTCCACTCTGCAGACAATTGCTCCGCGGCATTCTTTGACGACATCCTTCCTGCCGGAAGCTATTTCATCTGGGCAGAAAACGATGACTATGGCTCCGGAGACACCGGCACGCTGACAGTCAATTCTTCGGTTGAACTCAGCCAGTACGGGTTTGATATGGGCTCCATTGAATTTACAACTGAATCGGTGACCGTTCCACATGCAGTGACTATTGATGTTCCAACAGGTGGAGGACATTTCGTTGCAACACTTGAAGCCTCGGATGACTCGTGCGAAATGGGAGATCCCGCCCTTGTAGTCCTTAACCTGAGCAATTATTCAATCATTGCAACAGACGATGACGGCGGAGAAGATGTCCTTGGCCTTAATTGTTTGTCAAGTCTTATTGACATTGATTTAGCGGAAGGTAAGTACCTTCTCGTTGTCTCAACGTATGAAATTGTTTTCGATGATTACGAGGCGGGCGAAGAAGGATCCGGAACGGGTTCTGTATTTGAACTGAAATACGGATTTGCAGGAAGCGAAGGATCACAGGAGCAGGTCGTTGTGGAACCTTCGAATGATCCAATTCCACCTATTGAAGTACCGCCTACAGTGGATCTTCCTGTCGAGCAATTGAAGTCAGGATCGAACTCCACCATTGCAGTAGACGAAGGTGTGTCAACCATGGTGTGTTCAAGCACTTGCGTTGATGACCTGTTTGCTCTTGAAGGCGTTACTGGGGATGTATTAACAGTCTCTGTTGGTAGCGAGTCGATTGTGGTGAAGAGGGGTGCTTCCAAGGTTCGTGTTCCAGTAAGTGCTGGAGCAAAGGAGTTGGTGGTGACGCAAAAGACTGCGAGTGGTGCTACCGAAGTGGTGAGCTCAACAAAGGTAATCACCGCACCAGCAAACCTTGGAGCAACGTCCACGAGCACATCGTCAGAAAGCGGTTCGAACTTGTTGATGTTGATTGTTCTCGGACTGGGCGTGCTCGTCATTGCTGGTGCAGGAACCACTCTTGTTCGTCGACGTAAAGCGAACTAATCAAACAATTTTTAAGGAGTAAGAACATGAGTAGGGCCCGGAAACATATTGGGGCCGCGGTCCTACTCACGTTCCTTCTTGCAAGTTGCGGTGGTGGCGACTCGTCTAGTGGGCGAGTGCGTAATGCGGCCATTGAGTGTTTTAACACTCAAGAAGAAAAGGACGCTGCAGTTGTGGCAGCGCAGGCTGACGTTGATGCTGCGGTAGATGGTGCGCAGGTTGTGCTCGATGCAGCAAATTCTCAGCCGCTGTGTTCAGAAGTTGAAAGCGCCCCAACTGAAACCATCGTTGCTCCAGCGGAGGATGACACTGCAGAGCCTTGTGCAATATCAGTTACCGAAAATCAGCCTTCAGTGTCAATTTCTTTCTGTGATCGTGTGACAAAAATTCAAATTGGCATTGATGAAACTGGTGAATGGATAACAACAGAGGGTAGTAGTGCAACTGCGCTTCTTGGTGGTGGGCGAACATTTCAATATGTTGCGTCTGAAGGTGAAACCGTTCTCAGCGAGGGTTCGTGGGATCTTGATGCGGCCGATAATGTCGCAGAATTTTCGGTAAGCCAATCTGCAGAACAGAAAGACCCAATTCCCGGGGTAATCATTTTGGGAACTCAGACGCCATTAATTGGTCAAGTGTTAATCGCAACGGCTGCAGCCGAATGTGATGAAATTCAAAACCCTGCATGGTGGGAGTACACCCTGGTGCGCAAACACAAAGGTGTAGACATGGTGGATTCGCGGTCGTATGGCGCTGCGGGAAAACTGATACCTCATTTTTCTGGTGCGTACACAGTGGTGGCAAAGAACACTTGTGCTTCAACTGATCAACCAATTGTTGCTTCACTGCCAATCGAAGTTCTTGCGGGAAGTGCTCCAACGAATGACAACTTCTCTGCGGCTCGTGCGCTTGATGGTGTTAAGGGTTCGCTTTCACTGAATACAGGTGGAACAACTATTGAGGGTGGCGAACCCAACCATGGTTGCTACGGGCCGTATGGATCGGCATGGTTTAGTTATACAGCAACATCTGCAGGTTCATTGCGACTGAACTCGGAAGGAACCTCCTTTGACAACATGCTCGCGGTGTATTCCGGTTCGTCGCTAGGTGGGCTTAAGCAAATTGGATTCGGTGACGATGAGAGTGGAGAAAATGCGGTAGTGACTGTTGCAGTCGAGTCTGGCCAGCGAGTGTCTATTGCTTCGGATGGTTGTGGTTATTACGGAGCTACAGGCCAGCAAGGTGTGCTCTCGTTGTCGTGGTTGTTTACTGCCGAAGGCGCAGCTGTAGATATTGCAGAACCCCAGACAGAAGCCCCAACAGTTATTGCAGATGAGATTGGTTCGCTTGGAACAATCCAAATTCAGAAAGGAACGTCGAGCCTGACGTTTGATAGCAACGACCTTGACCAAATTCTTGCTGCAGCGCAACAGGCAAGTGGCGAAGTGTTTATTCAGTCGGGCGTGCAGGAGTGGACAAAACTTGACCCGAAGATTGACGTAACGAAACTGAACATTGGTGACTCCGACTCGGTGATTGATGTAATGGTGAAACCATCTGTAGGTGAACCATTGCCCCTGTCAATAGGTCTTGAGCATGCCGAGATCAACATTGCAGACCTCGGTACCGAGCAAGGTGGTAGTTCGGGCCTTGGTAAGTATGTGCTGTTGGTGTCATTGCTTTTAGCCGTAGGCGCTGGTTCGTACTTTGCCATGAAGCGATTCAATATTGGAGCAAAGCAAGTTGGCGCGGTTGTTGCTGTCATTGCAATTGCGGGAACAGTGTTTGTCATTCGTGGTGCTGAAGAAGTGAAGGCAGAGTCGGTTGCAACCACCATGCGTCCACTGTCCGATGGCTTTTCGTTCCCTAACTTTCCAAGTTCGGTTTCGGTAGAAACCTTTGACGTAAACGACCTAGTCACCATGTTCGGCGGCGGTGTGTGTGTCGATGGAAAAGAAGACCCATGTATTCCAACTGCCGAGGCAGCTGCGTGGGCACGTATGGTGAACCAAGCGCGTGCTTCGGGTCACTGCGAAGGACTCGTGGTGCAATCGGCTGTTCGTTTTGCTTCTGCAGTAAACCCGAAGACAGTTGACTTGCCTAACGAAGGCGAAGTCACTCATGGCATTTATCGCGCATTTGCAACACAGTTTCTTCCAGAAGCACAAGACGAAACCGATGAGTGGGCAAAGAAGTCACTTCGAGAAATCGCCAACGCATTAGTTGAGTCATTTAAGACTGGTTCGGCTCAATACACCATGGGCGTGTATACCGAAAAGGGTGGCCACGCAGTGCTGCCATATGCCATTGAGTTCATTGACAAAGACCATGCACTTGTGCAGGTGTATGACTCCAACTGGCCAGGAAAAAACCGTTATGTAGAACTTGATTTTGCAAAAAAGCAATGGCAGTTCTCGTTTGCAGGGAAAGACCCAGCAAATGATCCAAAGGCTTGGACTGGCGGTGAAGGCTGGATAGACCTCACATCACTTGAGTCGCGTGCTTCTGCAACGTGCCCATTCTGTGGTTCTGACAACAAAGTAAAGAACACGATGCTTGTCATTAAATCCACTGACGCTGAGTGGTCGGTAACTACGAAAAATGGTACGTTCTCGCCTCAAGACGGAAAGCAAGTTGAGGGTGTTAGTGCTCGTCCATTGCGTGGAGCAGTTGGCGACGATGTTGCGCTTGAGTATGTGGTGTTCGTTGACTCCAATGAAATGACCTTGGATATGCCCGGTGAGACAAGTGCATTTGTTATGCAAGAAAATTCAATAGTGCAGGTACTGGCGGCGCAGTCGGGTAGTGCGCCAGTTCAAATATCAAATAATCAGATTTCTGTTGATGACCCAAACGTGACGCTGACCGTTGCCCGTGACAACCTTGTTGCGTCGGTGGCTGGTGGAAACAACACCATTGACCTGGGTGCTCAGGAATTAAATGTTTCCATTACCTCTGCGAGCGGCCAGCAGTATTCGGTTGTTGTTAACAGTGAACAACCACAAGTAAATGCTCGCGCAGTCACGGGAAGTGCAACAGACACCCAATTTGTGGTGACCGCACAAACTGCAAACAACCAGACAGTGGTGCGCGAAGTTGCTCGTGGTGGCGCTGAAACCGTAACCAACTCAGTTGGTTCGGTTGGTCTGAACACTGTTGTATTCGACCTGCCTCCAGCCCTGCAATCTGCAGTCGTGCGCACAGGTTTGTCGTCGCTTGATTCGCGCAACTTGGCAAACCCGCTATACCAGGCAGACGCGCCATATATTCCACCAACAGGTTTGATTGTGAGCAACACCACCGGCTCGCGTGCATGCGACTTGCCTGGATTCCCAAGCAATTGGATTATTCAACCTGGCGCTTCTGGTTGTACGTCGCCAATCCTTACCATTTCGGCTTCAACTTCATCACAAAACGCTGTTGGCACAGCATGTTCTGAAAATGGAATTACCGGAACATGGACGCGCTTTGGCGCAGCTGGTTCGGTGACGTGCATGCCAACAGTTGCAACTGCGGCAAATGTATTGAACGTCTCGGCACGACTGGGTACCGCGTGTTCGGAATACGGAATTGTAGGAACTTGGGAATATTCAGGTGCCTCGGTGGTGTGTCAATCGCGAACAGCATCCAGTGCAATCAATCGTGCAGGTACTACATGCACATTGCCTGAGTTTCCAACAACATGGGTGTTTTCACCATCGGGTGGAGCGTGCATAGCACCAATCATGACCATGGCCTTCACCAACCGATCACCAGGTATGGCTTGTTCTGAAAATGGAATTACAGGAACGTGGACGTACCTCAATGGCACTGCAACGCTTGCGTGTACGAACTCCACGACGATGGCACTTGCGGTGTCAACGGCCGTGAATACAACGAACGCTTTTTCATCCTGTAGTTCGATGGGTTTCCCGGCTACCTGGACAATGAATGCAACAGGTTCGTGTATTGCACCAGTTGTTAATGCTGCAACGGCCGCATCAACAGCGTTTGGATCATGTGCATCGCGTGGTTTCCCTGCTTTCTGGGTAATGAACGCAAGCGGTGCATGTTCGGCTCCAGTTGTTGCAGTTGCCACGGGAATATCGCCTACGTCAATAGGTGGAGCATGCTCGCAAGGTGGAGTTCCTGGAACCTGGGGTTACCTCAATGGTTCAGCAACGATCATTTGTGTTCCAATTGCAGGCTCTGCAGCCTCGACAACCAATTTCTCATCGTGTGTTTCGCGTGGTTTCCCAGCAACCTGGATGCTCACCGCTTCTGGGGCTTGTCTTTCACCAGTTGTCGCAGTTGCTCCCGTAGCAATAGCTCCCACGACTGGTACGGGCTCGGCAGCGACGTCTATTCAATTCGGCGCCGCGTGTTCAATTAGCGGAATGGCGGGCACCTACCAATATGCGGGTGGAACAGCGACGCTCGTTTGCACTCCGTATGGAACAACGACGGCAGTAACTGCACCAAATACTGCGACTTCTATGCGGTCATGTGCTGCAGATGGTTTCCCTGCAACATGGTCGCGCACTGCAACAGGAAATTGTGTTGCTCCGGTGGTGTATACAGCGCCAGTAGCGACAGGAATAACGGTTGGTGGATCATGCAGTGAAGGCGGAATAGCTGGTTACTACGGCTACGCCGGAGGCTCTGCGAATATTGTGTGTATTCCATATACGACAGCAACGATTGCAGCTCCAACAGTAGTTACAACTGCTCCAACAACTGGCGGATCAATTTCACCGGGCATGGCGTGCTCGGCAGGTGGATATCCAGGTTCGTATCAGTACTCGGGAGCATCGCTGATCTGTGTTGCATTTACCGTTGCTCCGGTTGCCACGGCACCATCAACGGCTGCAACGACTGCTCCGGTTGCCGGAACTGGCGGCTAGTCCTTATTGGCGAGGTTTAAGCACCTCAGCGAAGCGTTCCCAAAACACCAACAAGTTTTCCAGCTTGGGGTCTGGCATACCAGAGAGCGTGATCAGTGAGAGTCCAACAGGGAATGCAAGGAAAAGTCTGGCAAGCATGTTTGGGTCAAGTTTGCTGTCGATGTTTCCAGCTTCGATAGCGCCCTTAAGGATTTCTTCATATTGTCCAAGCAGACCCACAATTTGGGGTTGAATCTGCGCTTTGGCGTCTTCGTTACGCCACGATGCCATCAGCGCTTCTAATAACAGGCGCTGTGAATCGGTTGGTCCTCTATCAAGTGCGGCGTTACGAGGGGCTAGAGCCGAAATAAGAATTGTCCAATGCGTATCGGATTTTGTCTCGATCCTGCTGTCTTCGCCCGAAGATAAGTATTTTAGATTTCGCTCTTGCTGTTCTGTAAGGGCGTATTTAATTGCTGCATTAAACAGGTCTGTCTTGTTCTTGTACCAGGTGTACACAGAACCAACGGTTAGGTCGGCCTTTGCGGCGATGTCGACTAGTCGAGCTTTTTCATAACCGCGTTCGGCAATTTCAGAAACAGCAGCCTTCAGCAGTTTTTCGCGTGAGATGACTGCCCAAGGACGGTGGTCTTTGCCATCAATCGAGACAATGTTTCCGTGAGATTCACTCAAACGCCAACCCCCCAGTCAGACAAGATATGTATCAGTAAGGTTATAGTCTAGACGAGAATGAATTCATATTCAGTCTGGATTTGAGACATGACGCACAGAACACGATGGACACTTGCGGCGACGTTACTTCTGGCAGCGTGCTCTGGCGGTACGACCGAGGTGAAAATTGTTTCCCCAATTGAGGCATTACTGCGACCTAGTCAACATGGTTATGCATTTGCCAACTTTCCAAGTTCTGCAACACCTGAAGAGTTTGACGCCAATGATTTGGTGTCAATGTTCGGCGCAGAGGCATGCGTTGATGGAAATGTAGGTAGCTGTAACCCGATAGCGGAAGCTGCTGCATGGGCTCGCATGGTGAATCAGGCTCGAATCTCTGGTCACTGTGAAGGCATGGTCGTTGAGGCGACAAAACGTTTTGTGGGTAATGAACAACCACCAACAGTTGAATTGAGTAAAGACGGCGAAACAGTAAACGAGATTATTCGTGCATTCTCTACTCAATTTCTTCCTGAGGTAGTAGATGAGCGTGATGCATGGGCCAAGAAAAATTTGGCTGAGGTGATTAATGAAGTTGCCCGTGAATTGGAGGCGGGAAGCACAGGTTTGACTCTGGGTCTGTATACGGAAAATGGTGGACACGCTGTGTTGCCCTATGCGTTGTCAACACGTGAATCGGGTGTGATTCGAATGAATATTTACGACTCAAATTGGCCCGGTAAAGAACGCTTCGTTGATTTCGACCTCTCAAGTAATAGTTGGAAGTTTTCATTCTCCGGTGCAGATCCAGAAAACGATGCGAAGGCATGGACTGGTGGGGCTGGAGACATTGATCTGAATTCGTTGGCAACTCGTCAACAATCAACCTGCCCTTTCTGCAAGACCGCAACAAAGGTAAAGAATTCGCTGTTGGTGTTGCGAAGCACCGACAATGCATGGACCCTTCAAAATGAAAACGGAACATATTCACCTGCATTAAATAATGCTGTTGAAGGAATTGTTTCTCGCCCAATACGCAGTGCGGCCAACTATGGAACAGGAATTTTCGAGTATGTCGTTTCTGTTGAAGGAACAGCATTGAGCTTCAAGCCGCAAGGCATTGCTTCTGCATTTATTGTTGGCGAAACTGCCATTACTCAAGTGGAAACGCGTGGACAAAATGACACAGAAATTGTTATTGCCGGCGACGTGATTTCGGCAACTGATGCAGGTGCAACACTCACGGTTGCCAGTAATAATTTTGTCGCTCAGGTAACTGGAAGTAACACGGTGATTGAGGTAAATGAAACAAACCTGCAAGTGTCAACAGAATCAGCGAGCGGTCAGGTACTGAATTTGACGGTAAACGAAGAGGTTTCACAGATTCGAGTGGTTGCAGACGGTGCAAACGCAGGTTCTGGAGGCGGAGAATTTCAGGTGGTTTCGTCGGCGGATGGAAAATTAGACCTCAATAAGGTTTCTGCAGTGATTCCAGCGGAACTCGCATATGTCGAGCCAGTTGAGTCGTTCACTGCACCAACGACTACTACATCGACGGTTCCACCGACTACGACGACTGCGTCAACTACTACGTCTACTACGTCGACGGTTCCGCCGACTACGACGACTACTACAACGACGACTTCGTCAACCACGACCACTACGTCGACGGTTCCGCCGACTACGACGACTTCGTCAACTACTACGACTACTACGTCGACGGTTCC
>JBJOOQ010000001.1:0-52301 GCA_046051205.1 Actinomycetota bacterium | reverse complement strand
ACACCGTTCGAACATGTACGAACAGGAAACGTGCGGAGCACAAGTTCAAGAGTGTCTCGAATGACCCATGCATTGACATATGGGCCGAAGTACTTCGTTCCTTTGCGACGCCTGCCACGCATCACCATTGCGCGGGGCCATTCCTCATCCAGTGTGATGGCTAGAAACGGATAGCTCTTATCGTCACGAAGTCGAATGTTGAATCGTGGACGATGTTCCTTGATCAAGTTGTACTCAAGAATCAGTGCTTCAACTTCGTTGCGAACCTCAATCCATTCAACGCTCGCGGCAACAGACATCATTTTTGCGGTTCGTGGGTGGAGCGTATGAGGTTCGGCGAAATAACTGCCCACACGCGAACGCAGATTTATTGCTTTACCAACGTAAATGACCCCGCCTTGTTCATCCTTGAATTGATACGACCCTGGCGTATCTGGAATAGGAATCGACGGCCGTTGCACTGCCTATTGCTTCTTTTTCAACAGCGGTCCAAGGAACTTGCCGGTGTAGCTCCCCTTCACCTTTGCGACGTCTTCAGGCGTTCCCTCGGCGATTATCCGTCCACCGCCGTCTCCGCCCTCTGGACCCATGTCAATAATCCAGTCAGCAGTCTTGATCACATCAAGATTGTGTTCGATCACCAAAACGGTGTTGCCTGTTTCAACGAGACGTGCAAGAACTGTCAACAATCGGCGCACGTCTTCAAAGTGCAATCCAGTGGTTGGCTCGTCAAGCAGATAAATCGTTCGACCAGTGCTGCGCTTCGCGAGCTCTGCTGCAAGTTTCACTCGCTGTGCTTCGCCGCCTGAAAGCGTTGGCGCCGACTGACCCAATCGCACGTATCCCAGCCCCACATCGAGCAAAGTTTGCATGTGCCTTCCGATTCGAGGCTGATTGGTGAAAAAATCGACCGCTTCTGATATCGGCATATCAAGTATCTGAGAAATGTTCTTTCCCTTAAACAAAATGTCTAACGTGTCACGGTTGTAGCGCTCGCCTTTGCATACATCGCATGGCACGTACACATCGGGCAAGAACACCATTTCAATCTTGATTGTTCCGTCGCCAGAACACGCTTCGCAGCGACCACCAGGGACATTGAAGCTGAATCGACCAGGTTGATAGCCACGAACCTTTGCTTCTGGAGTAGTTGCGAACAACTTACGGATGTCGTCGAATACTCCGGTGTACGTTGCAGGGTTTGAACGAGGTGTTCTACCGATCGGAGATTGATCCATATCAATTACCTTGTCCAGATGTTGGACTCCGTCAACGGCCGTGTGCTTGCCTGGTGCGTCCTTCGACTTGTAGATCTTCTGCATGAGCGAGGGCAACAAGATGTCGCGAATCAACGTGCTTTTCCCGCTACCCGATACGCCAGTGACAGCAACGAACAGTCCCAATGGGATCTTTGCTGTGAGGTTTTGCAGGTTGTGCTCGCGCGCACCACGAATAGTGAGCCACTCCTTCCTCGGAGCGCGCCTTTCAGCAGGAACCGGAACGAACTTCTTTCCGCTCAAATATTGACCGGTGATTGATTTTGCAACCTTCTCGATACCGGCGACTTCACCGCTGTAGACAACCTCGCCACCGTGCTCGCCTGCACCGGGACCGATGTCGACGATCCAATCGGATGCGCGAATGGTGTCTTCGTCGTGCTCAACAACCATGACAGTGTTACCAAGATCGCGAAGACGAACAAGGGTTTCAATCAGTCGATGATTGTCGCGCTGATGCAAACCAATACTTGGTTCGTCAAGCACGTACAGGGTGCCGACAAGCCCCGAGCCAATCTGACTTGCAAGACGAATCCGTTGCGCCTCACCGCCAGCCAACGTTGCTGCGGCACGTGACAGCGTGAGATAGTCAAGGCCTACCGAAAGCAAAAACCCAAGTCGAGCGTTAATTTCTTTCGTAATTCGTTCTGCAATCATTTTGTCGCGATCGCCAAGCTTCAGGCCCTTCAAAAACTCTGCAGAGTTTCCGATTGACAGGTCACAGATTTCACTCAAACTCTTGTCGTTAACTTTCACGGCAAGCGATGATGGCTTTAACCGCTGACCTTTGCACGCTTTACAGGGTGCTTCGCGCATATAACTCTCAAACTGCTCGCGTGAATACTCGCCTTCTGCACTTTCATGACGACGCTTAATCCACGGGACAACACCTTCATACGAAGTGCTGTACTCGCGGGACCGTCCGTAACGGTTCTTGTACTTCACCATCAAAGCGTCACCTGCTCCGTGCATGATGATGTTTTTGTTTTTGTCGGAAAGCTTCTCCCACTTCACATTGAGCGGAATCGAGTACTCCTCGGCTACTGCTTCAAGCATGCGTTGGAAATACTGCGTGTGCGCCGATCGCCAAGGTGCTATCGCTCCCTGAAGAATTGATAACTCCGGATCAGGAACTACGAGTTCTTCTTCAACTTCATATCGGGTACCTAAACCAAGGCAGGTTTCACATGCACCAAAAGGTGAGTTGAACGAGAAGTTTCTCGGTGCCAGCTCATCAAAACTGGCGCTGCACTTCGGGCATGCCATGTGTTGGCTAAACGTAATGACTTCGCCTTGCTCGTCACCTTTACCGCTCATTATTTCGATACCAGCGACACCATCGGCAAGTTTCAGCGCCGTCTCGAGGCTGTCGGTCAGACGTCGGTTTATTCCAGCCTTCTGCACGAGGCGGTCGACGATGATGTCAATACTGTGATTCTCGTAGCGCGCAAGCTTGTCGCCCTTTTTCAAAAATTCCGAAATATCAACTACCTGATCGTCAATTCGTGCACGGGAGTAACCCTGAGCAAGAAGTTCTCCAAGAAGGTTCTCGTACTCACCTTTACGACCACGAACCACCGGAGCCAATACCTGGAATCTTGTCCCTGCCGGAAGTTCCAAAATTCGATCAACAATTTGCTGAGGTGTTTGGCGCTGCAATGCAATGCCGTCTTTCGGGCAATGCTGAACTCCGATGCGCGCCCAAAGCAACCGCAAGTAGTCATAGATCTCGGTGATCGTGCCAACCGTTGAACGCGGATTCTTGGATGCAGTCTTTTGGTCAATGGAGATAGCTGGCGACAAACCCTCAATGACATCGACATCCGGCTTGTCCATTTGGCCAAGAAACTGTCGCGCATAGGCGCTGAGCGACTCAACATAACGACGCTGCCCTTCGGCATAAATGGTGTCGAAGGCCAAACTGCTTTTTCCGCTTCCTGAAAGACCGGTGAGCGCGATCAACTTGTCGCGAGGAACCTCAACGTTGATGTTCTTAAGGTTGTGCTCCCGCGCACCACGAACGGAAATGACCCCCGCCGAATAAACAGGCTTCTTCTTCGCTGGAGGCATGACAGCAGACTACTTACTTGTTACTTAGCGTCGCGAAGTTCGCGTCGTAAATCTTTGATTTCATCACGGAGACGTGCCGCATACTCAAACTTCAACTCCGAGGCTGCGAGATTCATCTCTTCCTCAAGGGTTTGAATCAGTCGACCAAGTTCCTGCTGCGGCAAGGAACGCAATTCGTTCACAACCTTTTCACGCTCACGGTCACGACGGCCGCTCTTAGTCGTAGATGTGGCACCTTCGGACGGACGAAGCACAGACAGAATATCTCCAACGGCCTTACGAATGGTCTGAGGATTGATGTTGTGTTCCTTGTTATACGCAATCTGTCGTTCTCGGCGACGCTGCGTTTCTCCAATTGCGCGGTCCATTGACGGAGTCCGTTTATCGGCATACATGACCACCTGGCCATTTACATTTCGAGCGGCACGTCCGATCATCTGAATAAGTGATGTTTCGCTACGCAAGAAACCTTCCTTATCTGCATCCAGAATTGCTACGAGCGAAACCTCAGGTAAGTCCAAACCCTCGCGGAGCAGGTTGATGCCCACTAGAACATCGAATTCACCTAGGCGCAATGCGCGCAGGATTTCAATTCGTTGGATGGTGTCGATATTTGAATGCAAATATCGAACCTTGAGGCCCTGCTCAAGCAAGTACTCACTCAAATCTTCAGCCATCTTCTTCGTCAAGGTAGTAATAAGCACACGATCGCCAGCTTCAACCCTGCCGTTGACCATTTCGATGATGTCGTCGATCTGACCTTTGGTTGGCCTCACAATTACTTCTGGGTCAACCAAGCCAGTTGGGCGAACAATCTGCTCTACAACTTGCTGGCTCGTTGCTATTTCAAATTTCGCTGGTGTTGCAGAAAGGAAAATGCATTGATTAATCCTTTGCATTGCTTCCTCAAATTGCAGCGGTCGGTTATCGGCAGCCGATGGCAATCTGAACCCGTGCTCAACGAGTGTTGCTTTGCGACTGCGATCTCCGGCGAACTGACCATGAAGCTGCGGAATAGTGACGTGACTCTCGTCGACCACCAAGAGGTAATCATCGGGGAAATAGTCCAGCAAAGTAAACGGCGGCTCTCCTGGCGATCGACCGTCGATGTGCATTGAATAGTTTTCAATGCCATTACAGAATCCAACTTCGGCGATCATCTCAAGGTCGTATTGAGTGCGCATTCTCAGACGTTGTGCCTCTAACAACTTGCCTTCTGTTTCAAACTGCTTCAGGCGTACCTGCAACTCGTGTTCGATACCGAGTACGGCCTTCCTCATGCGTTCATCTCCAGCAACATAATGAGTTGCTGGAAAGATCAACACTTCACTCATATCGTTCACGGTCTCACCTGTTAGGGCATCAACGATCGTGATTCGCTCAACGGTGTCGCCGAACATTTCAATTCGTGTGACGGTCTCGTCATAAGCGGGCTGCACTTCAATGGTGTCACCGCGAACGCGGAAGTTTCCGCGACCAAGTGTCATGTCATTGCGGTCATATTGCAGGTCGACAAGCCGGCGAAGCAAACTGCGTTGGTCGTAATCGACACCAACATGAAGTTCTAGAAGGTTTCCCCGATACTCCTCTGGGTTTCCCATTCCGTAAATGCAACTGACTGATGCCACCACAATGGTGTCTCGTCGCGTGAGCAATGCAGCAGTCGCCGAGTGTCGCAACCGATCTATTTCGTCGTTTACCGATGAGTCCTTTTCAATGAAGGTGTCGCTTGACGCGATGTACGCCTCCGGCTGGTAGTAGTCGTAGTAACTGACGAAATACTCAACACGGTTCTTAGGGAAGAACTCTTTCATCTCCTGCGCTAATTGAGCAGCAAGGCTCTTGTTTGGAGCAAGAATCAGAGTCGGTCGTTGAACCTTTTCAATGGTCCACGCAACGGTTGCCGATTTACCCGAGCCGGTAATTCCAAGCAGTGTTTGAAACCTGTCGCCTCGCTCAATACCTTCGGCCAACTGAGCTATTGCTTTCGGCTGGTCTCCCGCTGGCTGATAATCGGATACAACTTCAAAACGCTGATTATCAACGGTCACTATTTACTCTTCTTCGAAACAGCGCCAGCACCTTGCTGAGCATTCGGAAGTGTCGCGAACCAATCCCAAACTTCATCCACTTGTGTCGTGAGCGCATCAATGTCGCCACTGTTGTCAATCACTCGATCAGCCACCAGAAGTCGATCTTCACGACTTGCCTGACTAGCCATACGACGTCTCGCATCTTCTTCGTTCATGCCTCGAAATTGCACCAGTCGCGAGATTGCAACTTCAGGGTCAACGTCAACGATGACCAGACCCGAAAGACCTTCTCGAGGGTTCTCTACCAACAACGGCATGTCAAGAATGACCACATTGTCCGAGTCCAAGTTTTCTTCGATCAGACGAATGATCTCTGCACCAATTGCAGGATGCATGATGGCGTTCAACTTCTTCAGCATCTCCGGGTCACCGAAGACCAACTGAGCGACCTTTGCTCGATCTAGTTCTCCGGATTCAAGCAAAACATCGCCGAACTCATCGACCATTTTTTGGAGCGTTGCAGAATCTTTTTGTTGTAACTGCTTAGCAATACCGTCACCATCGATGATGACTGCACCTTTACGCGCGAACAGCACAGATACCGAAGACTTTCCCGATCCAATTGCGCCTGTAAGCCCAATCAATTTCATATGTCTCCGATGAACATCTGAGCTGCGCTCGCCCCCTGACGAGCGCAGCTACAGAAAACTATGCGCTTGGAGCTTCTGGTTCAGCAGCAGGTACTTCGGCTGCGGCTTCTGCTGGTGCCTCAGTCGTTGCTGCAGTGTCGAAGTATTCAGACCACGCTGCTTCGCGAGCGCTGTCATCTCCGCCCACCCAGTTGCCCTGATCGTCCACTTGGAACTGTCCGCGGTATTCCTCGGCCAACTCTCCACCTTCAGCAGCTTGCTTAATGGACAAGCTGATGCGACGACGCGCGAGATCGAGATCGATGATCTTGACCCACAACTCTTCACCTGGTGTAACAACCTGCTCTGGCGCTTCAACGTGGTGTGCTGACATTTCGGAAATGTGCACGAGGCCTTCAATTCCATCGCCAACTTGAACGAACGCACCGAATGGAACCAACTTGGTCACGCGGCCGTATACCAACTGAGCAACTTGGTGACCGTTGGCAAACTCTTGCCAAGGATCTTGCTGAGTCGCCTTCAACGAGAGGCTGATGCGCTCGCGATCCATGTCGACTTCAAGAACCTTCACGGTTACTTCGTCGCCAATGTTGACCACTGCTGTTGGGTTGTCTACATGCTTCCATGACAATTCGGAAACGTGGATGAGTCCGTCCATGCCGCCCAAGTCAACGAATGCACCGAATGCAACCACGCTTGAGATGCGGCCCGTGCGAACTTCGCCAACTTTGAGATGTGTCAAGAACTCATCACGTGCGCCACGTTGATTCTGCTCGAGCAAGGTGCGACGCGAAAGCACAACGTTGTTGCGATTGCGGTCGAGCTCAAGAATCTTTGCAGTGATGCGCTGACCAATATAAGGAGCTAGGTCACGAACACGACGCAGTTCAACGAGTGAAGCTGGAAGGAATCCGCGAAGACCGATGTCAACGATGAGTCCGCCCTTGACAACTTCAATGACGAGACCTTCAACGGTTCCGTCTGCAGCCTTAACTTTTTCAATGTCGCCCCAAGCGCGCTCGTATTGCGCACGCTTCTTCGAAAGCAACAAACGACCTTCTTTGTCTTCAAGTGTGAGAACAAGAGTTTCGATCTTCTCGCCCAACTTCACAATTTCGTGTGGATCGATGTCATTACGAATTGACAATTCGCGAGCAAGGATGACGCCTTCGGTCTTGTAACCGATTTCAACAAGAACTTCGTCGCGAGTAATGCGAACAACTGTTCCTGTAACAAGTTGGCCGTCTTTGAGCTCAACAAGAGTTCCGCTAATCGCGTCTGCAAATGACTGCGAAAGATCACGCTCTGTGATTTGGCGTGGTGTGTAATTTCCTTCTGAGTCGAAGGTTCCCATTGGTGGGGATTGCATGGTCTGTAGATCTGACATTGGTACGTACTTTCGGTGGATAGGAGAGATGGTCCCTCTTGCGAGAGGCCCTACCGGCGGTAGGACAGGGAAATCACGCTATCAGCGCCCGCTCTATCTGGACTTGGCTACAACAAGGAATTCAGGCGATTCCGTGCTGCAATCAGCATTGGAATACCGCCCTGGCTCAACGCTGGAAATACTGAGAATGTCGAATCCAGCCAAGTTGAACACCAAGCGCAACTCCCGTGGCGTGTAGCAACCCGTCCACAAATCGACGCTTTTCACTTCCCCAAGCTCGTTGCGGATATCGGTGGTTTCGTGACTCACTCCGCTGAGAGCGTCAAACTCTGCATCGCCGTGATGCTTCACAGAGAAATAAGCGTTGAAGGCCGACAGGACGAGAACCCCTTGGTCTTTCAAGGACCGGCGGATGCCGGCGAGAATCTCGACATCTTGTTGATCGTCGACCATCAAACCAAAGGCGCCTTGGCACAGACAGATTGCGAAGTCGAACTTCGCATGGAGCGAAGCGTGGTTGATGAGGTCACGCGCATCAAGACGCTGAAATTTTGCATTGGACAAGGATTCTGCAGCGGAGCTTCGCTGAGCAATATCAATGAAGTCTTGACTCACATCAATACCGGTTACGTGCATTCCCCTGCGTGCAAGTTCCACACTGTGGCGGCCAGGGCCACAACCAACATCAATGAAGGCACAACCGGCTTTGGCACCAGTTGTATCAAGGATGAAATCAACTTCCTGCGTTGTTCCTTTTGTAAATGAGTACCGGAGATACGCATCCTTCATATGGCTCGCTAAATCTTCGAACCAATGATCCTGATCAGACATCTCGTTATGCCTTCGCTGAGGCCCAGCTGTCACCCCACGCAGCGTTTACTTCGAGTGGCACTTTCAATGATGCTGCATTCTTCATCTCGCGAAGGACGATCTCATTCACTTGATCCTTCTCAGATACAGGACACTCAACAAGCACTTCGTCGTGAACTTGCAAAATAACGGTGCTCTTCAGTTTTGCCTGTGCAATTGATTTATCAATTCGCACAAGTGCAATCTTGAAAATATCGGCAGCCAATCCTTGAATTCCCGCATTCATTGCCTGTCGCTCGCCCGCTTGTTTAATTCGGAAGTTCGGATTATTGAGTTCTGGGATTTGTCGACGACGACCAAACAATGTTTCGGTGTATCCCTTTGCTCTCGCTTGCTCAATCGTGTCATCCATGTATTGCTTCACGTTCGGGAATGCCGCAAAATAGGCATCCAGAATTTCGCTCGCTTCTCCAACCCCAACACCGAGACGCTGACTCAACCCGAAGGCTTCCATGCCATATGCCAGACCGTACGAAATCATCTTTGCTTGTGAACGCATGTCAGATGTGACGCTCGCTGCATCAACTCCGAATACCCGAGCTGCAGTGGCACTGTGAATGTCGATGCCTCTATTGAATGCGTCAATCAGGCCTGGATCGTTTGCAAGGTGTGCGATGCAACGCAACTCAATTTGGTTGTAGTCCGCAACCATAAGCAGACATCCATCTTGTGGAATGAATGCGGTGCGAAATACTTTTCCTTCATCCGACCTAATTGGGATGTTGTGCAAATTCGGTGCATCGCTGCTCAGACGTCCAGTCCGAGCAACGGTTTGGTTGAAGGTGGCATGAATTCGCCCATCTGGTTGGATGGCATCAAGCAAACCTTGGCCATACGTTCCACGTAACTTTTCAAACTCGCGATACTCCAACAACTGATCAATGAATTCTGGCCATTGATCTCGAATCTTCTCGAGCGTTGCTGCATCAGTGCTGAATCCAGTTTTCGTCTTCTTGCCCGGCGAAAGCTTTTTGTCTTCGTACAGAATTTGCCGCAGTTGTGTTGGCGAATTCAGATTGAAAGTCTTCCCCGCCAGTTCATGCAACACTACGGTAAGACGCTTCGTCTCGTGAACTAGGTGCTCGTTAATTGCGGTCAGCTGCTTTTTATCTACAAGAACTCCGACGTGTTCCATCTTTGCCAACACTCGAATGAGTGGCAATTCAACGTCGTTGAACAAATTGGCCACACCTTGAGCGTCAATCTCTTTAGCAAGGGCTGGAATAACTCGACTAACAGCTATTGCGACATTCGATGCATCCGATGATGAATTCGTCACTTCCGAATCAAAACTGAGCTGGCCATCATTGGTTGCGCCATCGACACGCGCGGAGATGCGATCCTCCGTGTACCGAGCGAGAACTTCATGCGCCTCAAACTTCGATTGCGCAGGTTCTAGCAAGTAGGCAGCAATAGCTGTATCGAATCCAATTCTTGGAATATCGATTTTGCGGTCAAGAAACCAGCGAAGCATCGGTTTCACGTGATGGCCAGATATCGACGAAGCTTTAGCGAAACGCGCTAACACAGTCTTTTCTTCAAGCAGAGAAGACGGGATCCATGCAACATGATTCTTTTGTCGATCGACGACGATTGCAATTCCTTCAATTGATCGATGCTCCTCGTTCAACCAACCTGGAGCAAGAACAATGCCGTACTCACCTTCCGCACTGTCAATAGACAAAATCGCTTCTTGAGCGCTGCCGGAAACCGTTGTCGATATTTCAAGAGCAGTTGACGTCTGTTGCGTATCGGCCACAGCAGCCGCTGCTTCTTGGTTGATGAATCGACCGAAAGCTTCTTTAGTACGGGCGAGCATCGACTTGAATTCCAAAGTTTCAAACCACTTTTGCAGTGCTTGAACATCGGGCTTTGGAGCAGACTCCAGCACATTGATGCCAATGGGAGCATCTCGCCTCAACACCATGATCTTCGCGTTCCGCAACACTCGTTCGCGACTTGCATGCAAGGAGTCCTTCAGCTTTGGTGTCTGCTGATCTGCAGCATCAAAGATGGATTCGAGAGATCCGTATTGGTTGATGAGCTTTGCAGCTGTCTTTTCACCGACGCCAGGCACACCTTCAAGGTTGTCGCTCGGATCTCCTCGCAAGGCCGCATAGTCGGGATACTGCGCTGGTGTCACACCAGTTCGCTCGAAGATGCCTGCTTCGTCATACAACGCATAGTCGCTGACACCGCGCTTGTTGTACAGCACGCGAATGAGCGGGTTCTTCACGAGCTGGTAGCTGTCACGGTCTCCCGTAACAACAATCAGCTCAGAACCTTCTTCTTCAGCGTGCGTTGCAATAGTTGCAATCAAATCGTCACCCTCGAATCCGGCGGCATCGATAACGGGTATTCCAAACGAGACGAGCAGCTCCTTAATGATGTCTAACTGCTGATACAAAATGTCTGGCTGTTGCTCGCGCTGTGCTTTGTACTCAGGAACTGCTTCGTGTCTGAAGGTTTTTTCGCGCCTGTCAAACACCACAATGACACCATCTGGCTTGTGATCCTTAACAAGAGTGTTGAGCATGGTGCAAAAGCCATACACCGAATTGGTTACTTGACCACTCGCAGTTGCCATGTCGGTCGGTAATGCGAAGAACGCGCGATACGCCAGCGAGTTGCCATCGAGCGCCATCAATTTCATAGCGTTATGAATATCACGAATTGGGCGTGAGATCGCCGTCAATCACCCGCTGCGCAACATCTTTCATTCGCGACCGCGACGACATTGCCCCTTTTTGAATGAAATCAAAGGCAGCCTGCTCGGACATGGAAAAGGAATCAATGAGGATTCCCTTTGCGCGGTCGAGCACTTTTCGTAATTGCAGTTGCTCGTCCAGGGCGTCACGCTCGCCACTAAGCAATTTCATTTCCGCGAAACGTCCAATTGCCAACTCGATTGCAGGAACTAAATCTGTCTTCTGAAATGGCTTTACGAGATAAGCCAAAGCGCCGGCATCACGCGCTTGCTCAATAACTTCACGTTGGCTGAATGCCGTCAACATGACGACTGGGCAGATCTTTTCTGCCGACACCACTTGTGCGGCCGCAAGTCCATCAAGCCCAGGCATTTTGATATCGAAAATTGCAACATCCGGTTTGTGCTCACGAACGAGTTCAATCGCAGTATCACCACGGCCAGTATCGGCGACCACGTCGTAACCCTCTTCTCGCAATGTTTCAACAAGATCCAAACGAATAATCGCTTCGTCTTCTGCAACAACAATTCGAACTGGGTTAGGCATCAGTTCTTCCCCAGCCTGTCCAACAATTCATCTTGATTTCTCGTTTGCTCAGCAATCGCACGAAGCAGAAAATCGCGATGCTCGAGCAATGCTTCTACGTGCTTCTGCGCATCGCGATATTCATGCAATGCGAGAGGTGTTTCTGAAACCAAGCTGCGCATCTCTTTGTCATTCGCATCATTACGCAGCGCGTCTAGTTGTTCGTCCAACAACGTAAGTTCAGTTTGTAGTTGCTTCAAGTTCTCAGAATTTCGGCGGAGCCGCTTTTCAATGAGCCTGTGGGCAACTCCGCGAACGTTCACATCAGCGAGTGTAGGAGTGTCCATGTTGGTGCCCGAGGTGGGAGTTGAACCCACACACCCTTTCGAATAACGGATTTTGAGTCCGTCGCGTCTGCCATTCCGCCACTCGGGCTTGAGTGAAGTGGGAAACAGCGTACCGACCCCTTGGAAGTTCTACGCTTGTGCCCGACATGCTTGCGTTCACCTTTCCAGGTCAGGGTTCACAGCGCCCTGGTATGGGCCAACCCTGGGTTGGCCATGACAGCTGGGAACTCGTCACGGAAGCTTCCGATATTTCTGGCCGCGACGTTGGCCGACTCCTCTTAGAAGCCGATGCCGAGGAGCTTAAGGACACACGCAACGCCCAGTTGACCACTTTTGTGTCATCGCTGATGGTGCTCGACGCTGTTGAGCGTCTTGGCATTGAGCCCAGCCTCTGCGCGGGACACAGCCTCGGTGAATACACAGCGCTTGCCGCAACGGGTGCGCTTGGTTTCGATGAAGGCATTCGTCTTGTTGTGGCCAGAGCAGATGCGATGCACGATGCAGGAAACGAATCGCCCGGCACGATGGCTGCGGTTCTTGGACTAGATGACGACGAAGTTGAAACAGCATGTCGACTTGCCGACAGCGATGTGTGGGTTGCCAACTTCAATGCTCCCGGTCAGATCGTTATTGCTGGTTCCGTAGAAGGAGTTGCAAAAGCAACTGAACAAGCAAAGGCGCTCGGGGCAAAACGTGTGATGGCACTACCCGTATCGGGTGCGTTCCACACCCCATACATGACCAGCGCGCGCGAACGTCTGCGCGAGGCAATTGCGCTTGCCAAACCGCGCAACATTGACGTACCGGTGATCAGCAACGTTGATGCACGTGCACACGACAGCGGCGAAGAATGGTCAACCCTGTTGTCAGCCCAACTTTCATCACCAGTGCGCTGGAAGCATTGCTTGCTCACCATGGCCGAGGCTGGCATCGTCGGCTTTATTGAACTTGGTCCAGGTGGCGTGCTCACTGGAATGGCCAAGCGAACCATTGAGGGATCGAAATCAATCAGCGTTGCCACGCCCGATGATCTTGACAAGTTAATTGAATGGATCGACGCACTTCAGCCAACAGCCACATTGCCTCCTGGTTCTGTCCATGAAGGCGAACATCTCTTTGCAGTTGAACGTATGGTGGTTTCTCCAGCCGCTGGTTTGTTTCAGAAGATCTCATCCGTAACCAATAAGTCGCGAATCGAAGTTGGACAGATCATCGGTCATGTTGCAGAAACTGAAGTTCGTTCCCCGTTTTCTGGCATTTTGCAAAACTTCATTGCTGTTGACGGAGAACGTGTGACTGCGCATCAACCAATCGCTTGGTTGCGAACTCACTAAGGTTTATTCGCATGCCAACCATTCCCGCGAACGCCATCGGTGGCGTCATCACTGGTTGGGGCACTGCACTTCCTCCGAAGGTTGTGACAAATAATGATTTGTCGAAGACTATGGAGACTTCCGACGAATGGATCCGCGAGCGAACCGGTATTCATCGCCGACATATTGGCGGAAGCACCGCTGAACTCTCAGTAGAGAGCGGGCGAATCGCCATGGAGATGGCTGGTGTTTTTCCAGACCAAATTGACGCTCTTGTGTTGTCGACCACCACCCCAGATCGTCAAGTACCTGCAACTTCAGCAACAGTGCAGAATTTGCTTGGCTTGAAGTGCGGGGCATTCGACATCAATGCTGCCTGTTCCGGTTTTGTGTACGGACTCGTTGTTGCTCATGGACTTATTGCTATGGGCTCAAAGAAAGTTCTCCTCATCGGCACCGACACTCTTTCGCGGATAACTGACTGGACCGATCGCAATACTGCAATTTTGTTTGCCGATGGTTCTGGTGCAGCCGTTATCGAAGCAACAACTGGTGAATCCGAATTGCTCGGCTGGGACTTAGATGCCGATGGCTCCGCCGAAGAATTGCTCTACGCCGAAATAGGCGGAAACATTCATATGGATGGCAAAGAGGTATTTCGTCGCGCAGTACGCATCATGGTTGACTCCGCACAAAAGTCCATGCACATTGCCGGAGTTACCGCTGATGACATTGCACTCATCGTCCCCCACCAAGCAAACACCAGAATCATCAGTGCAGCTTGTGAACGCCTCGGCATACCGATGGATCGCACCAGCACGGTGTTGCACGAAACAGGCAACACGTCTTCTGCCTCAATTCCACTTGCTTTATTCGATGCTGCCAACGGTGGCGCTATGAGCGGACGCACATTGCGCGAAGGCGATCTGGTTTTGGTCGTTGGATTCGGCGCTGGAATGACCGCAGCAAGTGCCGTGTTGCGTTGGAACGGAAAGGGACTCCGAGCATGACCACTGAAACAACATCACCGCGAGTGGTCTTAGTTACTGGCGGTTCTCGCGGCATCGGACTTGCCTGCGCGCGTCACTTCGCAGCACTCGGTGATCACGTTGCAGTTACCTACAACTCTTCGCCGCCACCTGGCGAATTTTTCGCAGTGAAGTGCGACGTAACAGACAACGAAGATGTAGACAACGCATTCAAGGCAATCGAAGAGAAGTTTGGTCCCGTACAAATTCTTGTTTCGAATGCAGGAATCACGCGAGACGGACTTCTTCTGCGCATGGGCGAAGATGACTTTTCATCTGTCATAGACGCCAACCTCACCGCCGCATATCGAGTCTGCAAACGTGCAACGCAAGGCATGTTGCGCGCACGATCTGGTCGCATCATCTTGATGTCGAGCGTTGTCGCGTTGATGGGCTCTGCCGGACAAGCAAATTACTCAGCAAGCAAAGCAGGCTTAGTGGGACTCGCCCGTTCGTTGGCGCGAGAATTGGGTTCGCGTTCAATCACCGTCAATGTGGTTGCTCCTGGCCCAATCGACACCGATATGACCGCAGCGCTCGGTGAAAAGCGACTCGAAGAGATCGCTTCTGCAGTACCTCTCGGACGAACAGGAACCGTGGACGAAATTGCAGGAGTTGTGACTTTTCTTGCAAGCCCAGCAGCGGCCTACATCACGGGTGCGGTAATTCCCGTTGATGGCGGGCTCGGCATGGGTCATTGATCCCTTTTTCTTTTGCCGCGTAGTACTGTAAGTGCGCAACGAAAACCAAGGAGAAAATCATGAGCCAGGAATTGTTTGAACGCTTCACCAAGTGTGCAGTAGATGTGTTGTCAGTAGATGCTTCGAAGATCACCCCAGAAGCAAGCTTTGGTGACGACCTTGATGCAGACAGCCTCGACTTGGTTGAACTCGTTATGGCACTTGAAGAAGAATTCGGTATTGAAGTACCTGAGTCTGACCTTGAAGGTGTCGACACTGTCGGCAAAGCCTTCGCGCTCGTCACGTCAAAAGTCAAGTAAGCCCCTTAAGTCTCGCTACCTATGCAAGGAGCTGGTCACCGCGTTGCCATAACTGGTTACGGAGTGGTTGCTCCGTGCGGTATCGGTAAGGAGGCTTTTTGGACAGGACTCCTTGGGCCAGGTTTCTCTGGTTCGAAGTCCATTGAGATTGAAAACTGGGATCCGCTTCCCTATTTCGACAATCCAAAAGATGCGCGTCGTTCTGACCGTTGCGAACAATTCGCTCTTGCGGCTGCTGGTGAAGCAATCGCGCAGTCAGGCGAATTGCCTTATGACCGCTCCCGCATCGGCACCATCTTCGGAACGGGCATTGGCGGCCTGCGCACGCTTGAGGAGAATGTCATCATTCGGGTCGAAAAAGGTGAACGTCGTGTTTCGCCATTTCTTGTTCCCATGATGATGTCAAACGCTTCTGGTGCTGCAATTTCAATGCGCTACGGGTTTCAAGGCCCTACTGAAACCATTTGCACAGCATGTGCAGCAGCTACTCATGCCATTGGCAATGCAGCACGCCTTGTTGCTTGGGGCAGATGCGATGCAGTTGTTACTGGTGGAGCTGAAAGCGCTGCAACTATCACTGCACTCGCAGGGTTTAGCAATATGACCGCACTATCCAGCACCTTGGTGAGCAAACCGTTTGACGCCACGCGCGACGGTTTCATCATGGGCGAAGGTGCTGCAGTGTTTGTGCTTGAACGCATGGATCTTGCAATTGCACGTGGCGCAACCATCATCGCCGAAATAGTTGGCGCAGCAAGCAATGCCGACGCTCACCACATCACCGCACCGTCTCCAGGTGGCGTAGGCGCTTCACGTTGCATGCAATTGGCGCTTGAAGACGCAGGTTTGCAACCAAGCGACATCAAACAGATCAACGCTCACGGTACGAGCACTCCATTGAATGATGCAGCCGAATCACAAGCGATCGAAACCGTGTTTGGCAAAAACACCGTTCCTGTTGTGTCAATTAAGGGCGTTACGGGTCACCCTTTAGGTGCGGCCGGTGCACTCGAGGCTGCGGCAGTACTTCTCAGTATGGAAAAGAAGTTGATCCCGCCGACAGCAGGAACTCAGCAAATTAGCGAAGACATGAACATTGACGTGGTCATTGGCTCTGCCCGACCTTGGGAACCAGGACCAACCATCTCGAACAACTTTGGTTTCGGTGGCCATAACGGCTCCGTGATTATTTCGCCTTACAAATAACTCACGCGTCGACTACGACGAACAGCAATTCACACTCACAGGCAATTTCGCCGTTCACTTTTGCAATTCCGGTGCCTTTACCAGCACGTGCAGACATGCGACCAATGTTCGCAGAAATCTCAAGCGTGTCTCCTGGAAGTACTTGCCGTCTAAAGCGGGCTCCATCGAGACCTCCGAATAGCGGCAACTTGCCCGCAAACTTGGGATCACTCACGATTGCAAGAGCTCCGGTTTGTGCAATGGCCTCACACATCAACACTCCTGGCAATGTTGGACGACCTGGGAAATGCCCCGCAAAGAACCACTCATCTCCCGTTAATTTCCAAATAGTTGACGCCGAAATGCCAGGTGTCAACTCGGTGATTTCATCAACAAAGATGAACGGGTCGCGATGAGCAATGAGATCACTCGGCTTCGGAAATGTCATTACTTACCCAAAGCTTCTAACAGTTTTGCTGGCGTGTCCTTTGGTGAGATCTTGTACCACGCCTTCACAATGGTGCCATCTGCGCCAATGAGAAACGCTGAACGCTCAATACCCATGTATTCGCGACCATACATAGATTTCTTCTTCCACACTTTGTATGCCTTAGCCACTTTGTTGTCCGCATCCGACAACAATGGAAAACCCAGTTCATACTTCTCGTCGAACTTCAATTGCTTTGCTGGCAAATCTGGACTGATTCCTATAATTGCCGTCCGACCGATCTGATCGGCAATGTCACGTAGCCCGCAGGACTGTTGCGTGCAACCAGGCGTGTCGGCCTTGGGATAGAAGTAGACAAGAACTTTTCGCTTTGCATACTTGTTCAACGAAAGCTTCTTGCCGTTCTGATCAAGCAATTCAATAGCCGGAGCTACAGATCCTTCTTTCAACATGGAAAGAACTTACTTCAAACCGGCTGCAGCATCGAGCGCCTTGCGAACTTCCCCAACGTATTCGCCTACTGCGTCGGCATCGTGTTCGATCAGACGACGCATTACTGATGCTCCCATGACGACTCCATCTGCCACAGTTGATGCTTCAACTGCTTGAGCCGCATTCGAAACACCGACACCAATGAGTACTGGAACGTCTGTCAATGCTTTTAGGCGAGCAGCCAGTTTGGTAGCGGTGCTAGCCAATTCATCACGCTCTCCTGTTACACCAAGCAATCCGACTGCATAAACAAATCCGTTGCACCTTTGCAAAATTCTTGGCAGGCGTTCTTCTGGAGCAGTTGGGGCAGCAAGCATGACCGTTTCGATTCCCGCATCATCAGCTGCAAAGCACCAATCAGTTGCTTCTTCAAGTGGGAGATCTGGCACGATGGCTGCACATACGCCAGCCTCGGCCAATGAATGGGAAAAACGCTCGTTGCCAGCCGAATGCACGGTGTTGTAGTAACACATCACTGCCAGAGGCACATCGATGTCGATGTTTCGCAACTCTAGAAGGATTGACAAAGGAGTTGCGCCACGCTCAAGTGCCTGCTCGGATGCAAGCTGGATCATCGGACCATCCATCACAGGATCTGAAAATGGAATACCGATCTCAATCGCATCTGCGCCGTTGGCAGCGGCAGCTCTAACCGCATCTGTCCAACCTAAATATCCACCTGTGATGTATGGAACGAGCAGCTTTCGACCTGCATCACGCCGCGCACGAAGATGGCTTTCCAATTTCCCCGTATGCAGAACAGCCATGAGTTAGCCCAATACGTCCATCATTTGAGCAACGTCTTTGTCTCCTCTGCCAGACAAATTCATCAACACTGTTTTGCCTTGCATGTTTGGTGCTTCACGTGCAATCCATGCAACAACGTGCGCACATTCAAGTGCCGGAATGATTCCTTCTGTTTTCGCAAGTAGTTGGAATCCTTCGATCACTTCAGCATCGGTCACGCTTGGATACTCTGCGCGACCAATAGATGCGAGGTACGAGTGCTCTGGTCCAACACCTGGGTAATCGAGTCCCGCACTAATTGATTGTGCTTCTTGCACCTGGCCGTACTCATCTTGCATCAGATAGCTGCGCATACCGTGCACAACGCCTGGCACTCCGCGTCCGACAGCTGCTCCACCTGCAGGTTCGACACCGATTAAACGCGCATGAGTATCTACGAAACCTGAAAAGATTCCAATTGCATTCGAACCACCGCCGACGCAAGCCGTTACGAAATCAGGATCGGTTCCAAGCAATTCGCGACACTGTGCTCTTGCCTCCGTACCGATGACACTTTGAAACTGGCGAACCATAAACGGATACGGATGCGGACCCATCACTGAACCAATTGCGTAATAGGTGTGTTCAACAGTTGCCACCCAGTCGCGCATCGCTTCGTTCACTGCATCTTTCAATGTGCGGCTACCCGACTTAGCTGGAATAACTTCTGCACCAAGCAAACGCATTCTGAAGACGTTCAAGGCCTGACGCTCAACGTCTACTTCACCCATGTACACCTTGCAACCAAGGCCAAGCAGGGCTGCCGCCGTCGCAGACGCAACACCGTGCTGTCCTGCACCTGTCTCGGCAACAATGCGCTTCTTGCCCATCCGCTTCGCCAAAAGCGCCTGACCAAGCACACTGTTGATCTTGTGCGAACCAGTGTGATTCAGGTCTTCACGTTTCAAGATCAAACGAATTCCAAGCTTGCGACCAAGGTTGTGGCACTCCGTCAGAATCGACGGCCGACCTGCGTAATCACGCAAGAGGTCGTTGAGCTCGGTACGAAACACCGTGTCATTCCATGCTTCATGAAACGCAGCTTCAAGTTCTTGGCAGGCAGGGACGAGGGTTTCAGGCACAAAGCGCCCACCGAATTCGCCAAAACGACCATCAGCACCAGGCGTTGTCAACATGCTTCTAATGTACTTGCGATGTTGGACAGTCGGCCTAGCCGAGCACTGCATCTCGAGCATTTGTAATGAAGTGACGCATCTTTACCGCGTCCTTTAGACCAGGAGCTTTCTCAACGCCACTGCTGACGTCCACTCCCCATGGTCGAACTTGCGCTATTCCGGCTGCAACATTCTCCGGGGTCAAACCACCAGAAAGCATCAGACGAATGTCTGTGGGGATGTCCTGCAACAACTCCCAGTCGTAAGCAGTGCCAGACCCTGGGTGCAATCCGTCAACCAAAATTGCATCAGACGCGAAGGTGCTCGCATTTGCTGCATCTTGAGAACCCGCTACAACTGCCTTAATGACGAACCGAACATCAGTAGCTACCTCTGCAGTCATAGCTGGAGTTTCGTGGCCGTGTAATTGCGCACCTTGCAGGCGCGCTTCATTCACAATCTCAATTATGCGGGAAGGCGTTTCGTTACGGAACACTCCGACCGTTACCGTTTCGGGCGGAAGACGTTTGACGATTTCGCGAGCAAGTGCGGGAGAAATCTGTCGCGGGCTTGGGGCAAACACGAATCCCAAAGCATCAGCTCCCAGAGCAACAGCGAGTAAAGCATCTTGCTCATTTGTAATGCCACAAATCTTCACAAACACGGTTATGCAACCTTCAAATCACGAACTGCTGCAACCGGGTCACTCGAGGTAACAATTGACTCGCCCACCAACACCGCGTCGTATCCGGCATCACGTAATCGACGAGCATCATCAGCGTTCCTCACACCCGACTCTGCAACTCGAACAACCGTTGGAGGAATGAGTGACGCCATTCGTTCTGCACGTGCATGGTCAACTTCAAATGTGATGAGATCGCGTTGATTTACTCCAACAATGTTTGCACCAACGTTGAGAGCACGTTCAAGCTCGTGCTCATCATGTGTTTCAACAAGCACTTCCAAATCAATATGAACCGCAAGATCGTGAAAGCGCGAAAGCTCGTCATCGGATAGAGCTGCAGCAATCAGCAACACGCAATCGGCGCCCATAAGACGAGCATCAACCACATCAAATTCTGAAACCGTGAAGTCTTTACGAATGACGGGAAGCGACGTACTTGCACGAGCAATTTGAAGATCTTCTACCGAACCGCCGAAGAAATGCTCATCGGTTAATACCGACAGACACGATGCTCCACCTTGTTCGTACAACGATGCAATATGCGCAGCGTCCAGGTTTGCGTGAAGTACACCCTTGGATGGTGACTTTCGCTTAATCTCAGCGATGACACACAGATTTTCTCGAGAACCCTGAACAAGTTGTTCAGCGAAACCTCTGGTCGAGGAAAGTGCACAGGCCTGACCAACAAGATCATCCAAATTCCGCTGATCACGCGAGGCGACGTCGCGGTGGCTCTGGACGATCTTGTCTAGATACAAGGCTTAAAGACCCTTGCCGCCAATCGGCGTGAGAAAACTGAATTCAGGAGCTCCATCGACGAATTCAGCGAGTGATTCTGAGAAGGCCTTGAAAGCGTCGCTACCCATATGGGCATTCATCGCATCTTGGTTTGCGTACAACTCGTAGAACCACACGACATCAGCATCAACCGCGTCGTGGTGGAAAATGTACGTCTGAGTTCCAGGCTCGCTCTGAGCAGTTGCCAGACCTGGCTTGACTGCTTCCGTGAATGCATCACGCTGACCAGCTTTGATTCGTAGTTTGACTGCCACTGCTACTTTGCTCATGATTCCTCCTGTTAGAACCCTAATTTTTCACTAAGAACTTGCTCGAGACGATCAATTGACACTCGCTCTTGCTGAGTGGTGTCGCGTTCGCGAATGGTTACCTGACCGTCCTCAAGTGAATCGAAGTCAACAGTGATGCAGTACGGCGTTCCAATTTCGTCCTGACGTCGATAGCGACGGCCGATCGCTTGGGTTTCGTCGTAATCGCAGTAATACCGCTTGCTGAGTGTCGAGAAAATCTGATCCGCAAGAGGTGTGAGTGAATCCTTCTTTGACAGCGGCAAGATGGCGACTTGGTACGGAGCCAAGCGAGGGTGTAAACGCAGCACTGTACGCGGTTCGTCATTGATTACATCTTCGTCGTAAGCAGCAAGCAAGAACGCCGCCATTGTGCGATTAGCACCAGCGGCAGGTTCCACTACGTATGGAACATAACGCTCATTTGTCGCTTGATCAAAGTAATCGAGCTTTTGTTTTGAGAATTCAGCATGACGGTTGAGATCGAAGTCGGTGCGCTGTGCGATTCCCTCAAGCTCTCCCCAACCCCAAGGAAACCTAAACTCAATGTCGCTTGTTCCACTTGAGTAATGCGAGAGTTCATCTGCTTCATGTGCGCGTAGACGCAACATCTCTGCTGGAATGCCTAAATCGATGTACCACTGCATGCGTGTCTCACACCAGTAGTCGTACCACTTTGCGCTTTCAGCAGGAGGAACAAAAAACTCCATTTCCATCTGCTCAAACTCGCGAGTACGGAAGATGAAATTTCCAGGCGTAATTTCATTACGGAACGATTTTCCAACTTGAGCAATTCCAAAAGGCGGCTTCTTGCGCGAGGTTTGCAAAACATTCGCGAAGTTGACGAACATACCTTGAGCAGTTTCGGGGCGCATGTACACCGTTGCGCCTTCACCTTCAACTGGACCAGCATGAGTCTGAAACATGAGGTTAAACGCACGAGCTTCAGTGAAGGTACAACCCTTCATTTTCTGAGGGCAATCGCGTGCTTCTAATTGGTCTTCGCGGAAACGACGATTACAGACCGTGCAATCAACCAGTGGGTCGCTGAAATTAGACAAGTGACCACTTGCCTCAAACACTTGAGGTGGCCCAAGAATGGCTGCGTCGATCAATACAACATCGTCACGTTGTTGCACCATGCTGCGCACCCATGCATCTTTCACATTGCGCAACATGAGCGAACCAAGTGGGCCGTAGTCATAGGAGGAACGGAACCCTCCATAGATCTCGGCGCTTGGAAAGACAAAACCGCGGCGTTTGCAGAGGTTGACAACTTGCTCTAAATCGCTTGCGGGCATGGCTACAGACTACAACCCGACTAGTGACGGGGACTGAACATTGCAACTGACCTCAGTCGCCGTTCAATGTGATGCTCCATTGCCTGTGTCGCTAACTGATTAATTTCAAAACTTGCAGGTGATTCTGGCTGTGCAAGCGCAACATTCAGTTGCCCTCCCAGAACTTGCTGCAACAGGTCAATGGCTGGTGGTGAAATACTGATGCCAGTTCGGCACGTTCGACACTGCACACCACCATGGAATATGTCGAAGGCAACCAGTCCGTCCTTGGAAGCACATCCCACGCATGCTTGAACCTGTGGGCTGACTCCCTCTGCAGCGAGCAACTTCCAATAAAAGGCTGCAAGCATCACCGGCGACTCTTGCTCCATTAAGGCATTCAGCGCCCCATGCAACATGCGATACAGGTGAGGGGAAGGCTCTCTGTCTTCCGCGATTTGATCGACTGCTTCAAGCATGGACATGCCTTGGGTGAGCTTGTCGAGATTGTTGTGCAATCGTGCCGACGAATCAATGAGTTCTACCTGCGAAACAGTGTCTAGTTCCCTGCCTTTGTACAGCTGAACTTCGACATGGCTCATCGGTTCTAGTCGTGCGCCAATCTTCGATTTGGTTTTGCGAATCCCCTTAGCCACCGCGCGAACTTTTCCGTGCTGCTCGGTCATCAGGACGACAATGCGATCCGACTCTCCGAGTTTGTAACTTCTCAGCACCACGCCTTTATCGCGATACAGCGTCATGAGTCCACACCACCAAAACGACGATCTCTGCGCTGGAAGTCATTAATCGCTAATTCGATGTCTTCAATGTTGCAATGGGGCCACTGAGTGTTCAGATACACAAGCTCGCTGTACGCAAGTTCCCATACGAGTGATGACGGCAACTGTGTGGGGTCTCCAAAAATCACTACGAGATCTGGCTCACACGATGCGGGATGCAATATCGCGTTCGCCAAACTCTTTTCTGTGATCTTTTCTTCAGATAAACCGTTGACTGCTCGTACAAACCTTTGCTGACCGTCTGCGCAGGTATCGATCACCACCGAAGTTGTGCCGGCTAGTAACAACTTCGCATCCACAAGTTGAGCACCACAGGAATGCATGATTTTCTCGATGAGTTCGCTATCCATCTGCGAATCTGAAATACCAGAATATGGATACACCGTGAGCCAATCGGCTCCAATCTGCTCAACCGAAGCCCGCAATGTTTCGATGTACTGCGACCAATCCGACGATGACATTTCGTTCCACTGATCGAGCGATCCCCCGACAACAAGTACGTGTCGTAATGATGAGCTGTCAGCCACATCACTATTGTCGCACGCCATCACTGCCCACATCAGTAAGGTGTTCGGCATGGATACGGCGAATCAACAAACTCCCATCCATATCGCCTGCATCATGGATGGCAATGGTCGCTGGGCTAAACGGCGAGGACTTCCCCGCACTGAAGGCCATACAGCCGGCGAGGAAAACCTCGCAGAAGTGGTGCGTGTCTGTGCGTCACGAAATGTCGGCTGGCTCACAGTTTTTGGATTTTCAACCGAAAACTGGGTTCGTCCCCCAGCAGAGGTGAAACACATTCTCTCTTTGCATAAACGGCTATTTGGGCGAATTGAGGAACTCAATGCCAACAACGTTCGTATCCAATGGATCGGCAGACCATTCGACGAGCCGGGTTCAAAGACTCCTGGGTTCATTCAGAAAGCAATTTTGCAGGCCATCGAAGACACTGCACACAACACTGGCATGGTGCTGACTGTCGCATTTGACTACGGAAGTCGTGCAGAGTTGCTACGCGCTGCTCAACTGTCTCGAGCAAGTCATCACACCGCACACGATGTTTCGGTTGCAGAGATCTCAAACCATATGTATGCGCCAAGCCTTCCGCCAGTCGACGTTGTAGTTCGAACATCTGGTGAATCTCGAATCTCAAATTTCATGCTGTGGCAGATCAAGGGAGCCAAGGTGTACTTCACCGAGCGAACGTGGCCAGATTTTGATGCTCACGAAATAGACAACGCACTCAAGTTGGTTCATGCCCGCTAACAAGAAACACGAACTTGACGTCGTAGATCTTCTTCAAGCAGTTGTAGACACGCTGCCAAATGTTGAGGCGCGATCTGGCCAGGTCACGATGGCGACTGCAATCGCAGATGCAATCGAAAACAAGCGCCATTTAATCGTCCAGGCTGGGACCGGTACTGGAAAAACTCTTGGTTACTTGGTGCCTGCAATTGCATCGGGACAACGCGTTGTTGTTTCCACGTACACGAAGGCGTTGCAGGATCAACTTGCTAAACACGACTTACCCGTTTTGTCTTCAGCGCTTACACCAATCATCGGGCGTGAAATTACATGGGCGGTGTTAAAGGGTCGCAATAACTATCTTTGCGCACAACGCATTGCCGAGATCAGCGAACCCAAACAACACAAGCTCGACCTCCAAGAATTCAGCGCACAAGTGAAGTCCGATATTGACAAACTTGTTGCCTGGTCTGAAAACACGACCACAGGGGATTCGGGCGATTTGTCATGGACACCTCGTGACGCAGCATGGCGCCACGTGAGTATTGGTAGTGATGAATGCCCAGGCGCAAGTCGATGCCCATCGGGTGACACGTGCTTTACCGAGCGTGCACGAGATTTTGCGTCCATTGCAGACGTCATTGTTGTCAACACACACATCTACGGCCTTGACGTTGCAACTGATGGCGCGTTACTCCCTGAACATGACGTGGTGATATTTGACGAAGCACACCAACTCGAAGACGTCATGAGTGCTTCAGTCAGCATGTCAATCAGTCCTGGAAGCATCCAGCATGTAATAGGCGCATTGCGATCAATCGTGAGAGACGATGCATTAACCGGGTCTCTCCAGCAACTTGCGTCCGAGTTCGGTGGCTACATCGCGGGCGATGTCGATAAACGTGTACCGCTTCCATTGCCAGATGACATTCAAGATGTCCTTGCTCGGTTACGACTGAAGATCGATGAAGCGGTGGCAGGTCTAAAGGCGATCTCAAGCAACGACGAATCGGCAAAGCAGCGGATTCTAAGAGGGCAGACTCTGAGCACTCGATTGATCGAAGTAATCGATGGATCCCTTACAGCCGGGTCGCGAACCGTGGCTTTCGTAAGTGGCAGTAAAGATCGACCAATTCTCGAACTTGCACCTCTCCATGTAGGACCTTCGCTGAACAACGGTGTCTGGTCGAAACGAACGGCAATTCTCACCAGCGCCACCATCCCCCTCGCAATGCCCACTCGTATTGGCCTGAATGAAGACGAGGTTGACGCGATTGACGTGGGCAGCCCGTTTGATTATGAGAATTCCGCACTGTTGTACTGCGCTAAACACCTGCCTTTGCCAAACGACTCTCGTAGAGATGACGCTGTTCATGACGAGTTAGAGAAATTGATCAACGCCGCTCAAGGTCGCACCTTGGCATTGTTCACCACCTATCGAGCGATGCATGCAGCCGCTGATGAAATGATGCGACGTCTCGAGTACAAAATTTGGCGCCAAGATGATCTACCGAAAATGGCTTTGGTGGATGCGTTTGCATCTGAAGAATCATCTTGCCTATTCGCAACCGCAGGATTTTTTCAAGGAGTGGACGTTCCTGGGCAAACCCTCAGTCTCGTAGTAATTGACAAAATCCCGTTTCCTCGCCCCGACGATCCGCTGCTCAGCGCCAGACGTGATGAGATTGGAAAGACGTCATTCAGCGAGATTGACATTCCGCTTGCGGCAACTCAACTAGCTCAAGCAGCCGGTCGATTGATCCGGTCACGAAAGGACTCGGGTGTAGTTGCCATTCTTGACCCGCGACTCGCCACAAAGGGTTATGGCAAGAAGCTTGTTTCAACGCTGCCACCAATGAAACGCACTATTGAGTTCTCGGAAGTTGTGCAGTTTCTTAAGTCCATCTAGCGCTTTAACTCAGCAGTCGATAACCCATTCCGCGAACGGTAACGATCATGGTCGGTTCTTCCGGTTGGGTTTCAACTTTCACTCGCAAACGCCGCACGTGCGCATCCACCAAACGTGAATCACCTAAATACTCGTACCCCCACACCCGCTCGAGCAACTGATCTCGCGACATCACCATTCCAGGATGATCCGCAAACTCAACTAGCAACCGATACTCAGTTTTCGTAAGCGGAATTTCAACTCCTGCCTTCCTCACGATGCTCATGTTGCGGTCTATTTCAACATCACCAATACTGTTCAACGATTTTGCACTCGAAGGTGATGGCTCGACAGTTTGCGTTCTACGTAACGCTGCGCGAATGCGTGCTGCAAGTTCTTTAGGAACTACAGGCTTTGTCACATAATCATCTGCACCAGCGTCAAAACCGTTCACTAAATCAGACGTATCGGTTTGGGCCGTCACCATGATGACTGGAGTGATGCTCGTTCGTCGGATCGACCTGCACACTTCGAAACCCGAGATATCGGGCAATCGCAGATCCAGCAAAACAAGATCTGGATCAATTTGACCGAACATTTTGATGCCAGTCTCTCCATCACCTGCTTCTGCAACTTCATACCCTTCGTCCTCAAGCACAAGCCGCAGTGCCGTACGAATGGCTTCGTCGTCTTCAATGAACAGCAACGTAAACATCGCTATGCAGTCTGCCCGATATGCGCAAATTGTTACAGAAAACGCACACAAATCATCAGCAAATGTCATACAGGGGAAGCAGAATTTGCCTATCGAATCGGCGGGTGTTCATGCTCCCCCTTGAACCCCGCCGGTTCCGGTCTTGCCCTTTTACTGCCATGCTGTATCCATGAGTCAGTTGCGCTTCCCCCGAAAACTTGGGTTGAAGCACAGAATGGTGTTGTTCTTCGGTCTTGCGGCGATGGCAGCTGCCATAGCGCTCAGCGTGGTGACCTATGCCAGCACACGCTCATACCTGCTTGGTCAACGATCAGAGGTCGCTCAGCGACAGGCTTTCAATAACGCGCAGCTCATGCGCAACATCGTCGAAACAGACAGTGCAAATATCGCTGACTTAGTAACACAAATCCGAACCGAACAAGGTGGATACGCGGTCGTGCAACTTGATGAACGACCAGGACGTGCATCGCTGTTTTATGCGCAGGAACCACTTCGATTCACTCAGTCAAACTTGCCTCCAGAGTTGGTTGAACGGACACTCAACGACAAGACGAGCAGACAACGATTTCAATTCGAGAATAAGCCATACGAAGCAATCGGCGTCGCTGTTCCGTCAATCGGTCTGCATTACTTTGAAGCGTTTCCTGTAACCGACGTGCAGAACACGCTGCGCACCATCCAAATCACGCTGCTCATCGGAGTTGTACTCATTACTCTCGCTGCAGGAGTTCTTGGGTTAACCATGAGCAGAACCGTGCTTCAACCGCTCACACGAGTTGCGTTCGCCGCAAACCAAATTGCTACGGGTGGCCTTGATACTCGATTAGTTCAGGAAGATGACTCAGACCTAGACCGACTTGTTGTTTCATTTAACGAGATGGCAGATGCCGTTCAACAGCGAATTGAACGTGAACAGCGTTTCGCTAGCGATGTCAGCCATGAATTGCGATCACCCGTTACCGCTTTGTCGGCAGCAGCGGATGTTCTCGTTTCTCGAAGATCCGAATTCTCTGAGCGAAATCAACAAGCAATTGACATCATGCAGAAGCAGATCGAACGATTCGACAGAACCGTTCTTGATCTCTTGGAGCTTTCACGCCTTGACGCCCAAGTTGCAGACCATGAGACCGAGGACGTTGCGCTCAACGACCTCATCAGTCGCATCATGCATCGGTATGGCTTCGGTGACATCCCATTTGTCAGTTCGGTGCAAACCTCCGACGGTGAAACCCGGGCCGACGACGAAACTCGTCTTGATAGGCGTCGCATAGAGCGCATATTGGTGAATCTTCTAGAAAACGCCCGAGATCATGCCAACGGAGCCACAAGGGTGACACTCAGCAGCGATGGAAACACGTTTACACTCGCAGTACACGACGCCGGACCTGGAGTTTTAGTGACCGAACGTAATCAAGTTTTTGATCGCTTTGCACGCGGAAGCGCTTCCCGGCATAGCAAAGGCAGCGGCCTCGGATTAGCAATAGTGAGAGAGCACGCTCGAGCCCTTCACGGCAGCGCTCACGTAGAGGAGTCGAGCGATGGTGGTTCAAGGTTCGTTGTCACGTTCGCAAGGACTGAAAGCTGATCATGATCAATCGTCTAATCCCCTATCGGTTTTGTGCCCTGTGCATCGTTCTTGCATCATGCGCTGTTCCAAAATCCGGAGAAGTCGATGAAATCAACTCAAACGACATCCCTTTTGAACTCAACTCCCCAGAGACATCAGCGCCTGCCACAACTACTTCAGTAGAACTGATTCCACCGTTAACAGGATCTACCTTCGAGCAGGCCGATCTATATTTTGTTGATGGATCCTCGCTGGAGCGAGTACGACTAGAGATTCCATCCCCAACAGATTTACAAGGAGTTTTCACAGCATTGGTTGCCGGACTGCCTGATCCTGCACACACCAAAGTGAAAACTCTTCTGCCAGTCGACTTTGCTGCGGTTATCGAAGTTGAAGGCGGAGTTGCGAACGTAAATGCAAAACGCGTTTACCTAGATTCGATTAAACCCAACGAGCAACGTTTAGCGATTGCTCAAATAGTGCTCACACTCACCAGCCAACCCGGCATCGGGCAAGTGACATTCAGCGTTGGAGGCAAAGCAATCGGAGTGCCGCGTGGTCGCGGTGACATTGCAGGAGCCGGCACTCCAGTGACGTTTGACGATTACAAAATGCTGATAGCGAAGTAACTAGTAGCCCAGTCGCTCGACGCGATCGGGTCGTTGCTGCCAGTTCTTGTCGACAACTACAGCCAACTCGAGGTACGTGCCTTTTGGCAACTGCTTGCGAACGGCAGTTCCCACTTCTTTAAGTAGTAGCCCACCCTTACCAATGACCATTCCTTTTTGACTATCACGCTCGACAACAATTTCGCATCGCACCTTGTTGTCTTCCCATTCAGTCACGCGAGTAGCAATGGAATATGGCAATTCGTCAAAGGTGATCGCAAGCAACTGTTCGCGAACAAGCTCAGCAACCCATTCACCAGGAGATGTCTCGGTAGTCATTTCGGTTGGATACAACTGTTCACCTTCGGGGAGCAGTTTTCCTAAATGCTGTGATAACTCTGCAATTCCCGCACCCGTCTGCGCACTCACAGGAAAATACTCAGATGCACCAAGTTCGCTGAGTTTCGTCAACTGCTTCAGAATTTGTTGCGGTGATGCTCTATCAATCTTGTTCAAAATGACGATCGCCTTGGACATGTCGATGTGACTGGCCACCCACTGATCTCCAGAACCAAATGGCTGCGTGGCGTCGATAACCAAACACACGACGTCAACGTCTTTTGTTGACTCCAAAGCTGTTGCATTTACACGCTCACCTAAGGCACTTACTGCCTTGTGTAAGCCCGGCGTGTCTACGAAGATGATTTGATAATCATCCTTGGTCACAACACCACGAATTCGAGTGCGCGTAGTTTGCGGTTTGTCGGAAACAATGCTGACCTTCACTCCGCATAAGGCATTTACAAGAGTTGACTTACCGACATTTGGGCGTCCAACAAGTGAAACAAAGCCCGAACGCATATCTACAGGCTAGTTCTGCAAGAATGAAACGGTGCAGAACATCAATTGGAAGAAGTGGTTCGACCGAATGCAACCACAGACGTTGCAAATCGCAACCTGGTTGTTGTACATCAACGGATTTTTCGCTTTTGCGAACTTCGTAGATAGCCGAATGGAACTGGGATACATCCGTCGATTCTTCACTTTTGGTCCCGTGTATGGGCTTGCAGTTATCGCAGCACACGTTCTCGGCGGCTTACTGATGGCCAACGAGCGCAAAATTGGCTACAAGATTGCCGTCGCTGCATCATTTACCCCGTTTGTCTCAAACCTGATTGTCTATCGGCGCCTCATTGGTGTGTCTTTCCTTGGCGCAATTTTTGACATTGCTCTAATTGCGCTGCTCCTGCACACGCAAAGCCGTTCCCACCAAAAGGTGTGGTTCCGCTAGCCCGAACTCTCAAGTTCGTTTTTGGTCTGCTTTTTCTGCAACACTGAAGTCATGGCAACCATCATCAAAGATCAAGCAGACCTCATGGCTCATGTAGGCCAACATCTCGGTTATAGCGATTACATCACTGTCACCCAGGAACAAGTACAACTCTTCGCAGACGCCACAGGCGACCATCAGTGGATCCACCTAGACACTGAGCGCGCGAAAACCGGTCCTTTCGGACAGACCATCGCGCACGGTTACCTCACTCTTTCATTGGCTCCAGTGTTGATCGGTCAAATTTGGAAAGTAGAAGGCGTCAAGATGGGCGTGAACTACGGAACAAACAAGGTTCGTTTCATGGCACCAGTTCCGGTGGGTGCAAAAGTTCGCGCGGGAATCAAATTGCTTGAAGCAACCGAAATTGCGGGTGGAGCCCAAGTAGTGCTCGAAACCACATTTGAATGTGAAGGCGCAACTAAGCCTTCATGCGTTGCAGAAATTATCTTCCGCCACTACTACTAACTAGTTAGCGGTACGTCTTCATAATTTTTGCAAACTCGGTAAGCGTTTGCTTGTCTGGATAGTCGACGCACCACGGCACAAATCCGCTGCATCCGCGTTCTACGAAATCGGCAATGCGTTCTGCAACTTGATCAGGCGTTCCTACAAAGTTGGCATTGCTCCACTGTTCGAAGTTGTCTCCTCGACCACTGGCGATCTGATATTCGCGAAGTTCCTTTTCGGTATCGCGAATAAGAATTTCGCCTGATGTTGTCTTCTTGATCTCGGACTCGTCGCGACCGACTTTCAGGCAATGGCCCTTCAAGATCTCAACTTTGCGTGAAAACTCTTCGGCAGAGCCACCAAAGTTTGAATAGTCGGCGTGCTGAGCAACAACGCGAAGTGTGAGTTGTTCTCCTCCACCACCGATCCAAATTGGCGGACGTGGTGCTTGTAGCGGTTTCGGATCACAGTTTGCGCGAACGAGTTGGTAGTACTTTCCGTCGTAGGTCGTTTCTTCTTGTGACCACATCATCTTCACAATTTCCACACACTCGCGAAGCATGGCAATGCGATCTTTTGGAACAGGGAATTCATATCCGTATCCGCGACACTCGTTTTCGTACCAACCGGCACCAATCCCCCAGTCCAGTCGACCTCCAGAAATCACGTCAAGCGTGCTGGTGATTTTTGCCAAAAGCGCTGGCGGTCGGTACAGGTTGCAACCAACCATTTGACCCAACCGAATGCGGGTGGTGAGCTGACTGATTGCCGCCATAACCGTCCAGCACTCAAACACCGTTTCGTGAGCAGGACGAGGAACGTTATGAAAGTGGTCGTACACCCAAATTGAGTCAAACCCAAGTTGCTCAGCCGTTACTGCGATATCCACCGCAGCATTCCACTTATCTACTGCACTAGGAATGCCAACCAATTCCATTTTCCAGCCCTGCGGCATGAAAACGCCAAACGTGATGTCCTGTTTGCTCATAGTGGAAGGTCTCCTGTTGCTTTCTTCGTTGTTCCAAAATCTTTGTACGCCGAGATAGTGCGTTGTGCGATGCGCATTTGATGGATCTCGTCAGCACCGTCTGCAAAACGACTCCACCTTGCTTGTTGCAGCATTCCCGCAAGAGGCGTATCGGTGCTGTAGCCAAGAGCGCCATGCACTTGGATTGCACGGTCGATAATTCTCCACAAACTGTTGGCAACGAAATGCTTGGTCATGCTCACTTCGCTTGTGAAGTCCATGCCGTGTTCGATCTTGTATGCAGCATGCAAGATCATGAGTTTGCCTTGATACATCTCCATCGCAGAATCAGCGATGAGCCATTGAATGCCTTGCTTTTCAGCAAGCAGAGACCCATGTGAGTAACGCTCTAAAGCACGCGCCACCATCATGTCGAGAGCGGTTTCTGCTTGAGCAATCCATCGCATGCAGTGAGCAAGTCGTGCAGGTCCAAGTCGATACTGACCGAGCAAGTGACCTTGCCCACGTCCGCCGAGCATGTTTGCGTTTGACACTCGCAAATCTTTGATTTCAATCTCACAATGGTTGTGTCCGCCAGACATCGTCTCTACGTCGCGAACAATATTCCAACCCTCACTCGGAATATCCACGATGAAACACGAGTTTGCTGCTTGCGGAAGATCTGGATCCTCTTCAGTGCGCGCAACAAGCAAAGCAAACTGTGCGCCACGCGCGCCGGAGATAAACCATTTGTGACCGTTGATCACCCATTCATCGCCGTCTTTATATGCGAATGTTTTAATGAGCGTTGGATCGCTACCAGCTACTTCAGGTTCGGTCATGGCGAAGCAGGAACGCATGCGACCTTCACACAAAGGACGCAGATACTTTTCTTTTTGCTCCGGCGTTCCCCAATGCAACAGCGTGTGCTGGTTGCCCTCATCGGGTGCCTGTGCATTCAACACGTATGGCCCGATGCTCACCTTTGCTGCTTCAGCCGACACTGCTGCCATGGCTGTTGGACCAAGCCCCATGCCGCCCCATTCAGCAGGCATATGCGGAAGCCACAGGTTCCAGTCCTCGCGAGCCAATTTGCGCAATTCAACAATGGCCTTCACCACTTGCGCACGGTCATTTTGGTCAATTGCGTCCCACTGAGGGCGAACTTGTTCGTCCATGAAGGCACGCACTTTTAGGCGCACTGCTTCAATCTCTGGCGTAAACGTAAAGTCGATCATCGGTCCCCAAACCTTTCCCGTCCCACAAAGTGGTGAGGTCAACCATCAAGTATTGCCGAGAGTGTCGTAACCTGACGAGGTGAGCAATTCTGACAAAGTGGCTTGGGACACACAGGAACTTCCTCAGGGAGATGCCAAGGCCAAAGTCGTTCAGAACATGTTTGATGCGATCGCTCCGCGTTACGACATGGTGAACCGCATCATGACCTTTCGGCTCGATACGCGTTGGCGCAAAATTGCAGTGCGCAAGCTCGCACTAGCAAAAGGTGCTCGTGTGCTTGATCTCGCTAGTGGAACCGGCGACCTTTGTGTTGACCTTCGTAAGGCTGGGCTCATACCACTCTCGTTTGACATGTCGTTCGGCATGCTTGCTGCAGACCACAGCAAAGCGCCACGAGTGCAAGCCGACATTCTTCGATTGCCAATTGCAACCCAGTCGGTTGATGGAGTGACCTGCGGCTTCGCCTTGCGCAACCTGGTTGATCTCAATGTGTTCTTCCATGAAATTGCACGCGTTACGAAATCGGGTGGCCGAATTGCGTTACTCGATGTGAGCACGCCTACCAATCCGCTTATCCGCTGGGGCAACAGTGTCTATTTCGGAAAAGTAGTTCCGCGAATCGGAGGGCTGCTCTCTAATCGCGCTGCGTACAACTACTTGCCGAAAAGCGTGGCGTACTTGCCATCACCAGAGCAATTGGTGGTCATGTTGCGGAATGCAGGTTTTGAGCATGTGCGGCACGAGCAACTTTCCGGTGGTCTTACGCAATTGATGCACGCAACAAAGAAGTAGCAAGCCCGATGAAAGCAACGTCGTTTCCGTTGTCACACATCACCGATCGCGAAATTGATTTGAATGATTTCGCTGGTGCGAATGGCTTCCTCTTTGTTCGAGAAGGTGTGGGCTTTGCGGCAGTTGGCGTAAGCGCTCGCCTAGGCGCCCACGATGCGCGCGAGCTATTGAATTCAATGGAGCACTCGCCTACAGGTCTTCCAATTGGCGTGGGGCCCATCATGTTCGGCTCTATCCCCTTCGATACAACGCGAGATGCTGATTTCATTCTTCCAACAGTGACATTGTGCAAGACCCGCGAAGGTGAATCCTGGGTGACGGTTATTGATGACGCGCCATTTCCAGCAGTGACTGAACGCGCGCCGACAGCAGGAAACGCACAATGCACCGTTCGCGACGGCGTTGCAGTGCCCATTTATCTAAAGGCTGTTGAAACGGCCAGAGATGCAGTGCGCAACGGGAAACTCACCAAAGCGGTAATCGCCCGTGATGTGTTTGTTGATTCCGATGCACCAGTTGATATTCATTCATTGCTCATTCGACTGAGAGCTTCGTTTGGCACCAGTTATCGCTACTCATTCGACGGATTTGTTGGTGCTTCGCCAGAACTTCTTGTTGCCATTCACGATGACGAGATCAGCAGCCATCCTCTTGCTGGCACCACACCAAGAACTGGCGATCCAAGCAAAGATGAAGCATTGGCTAAGCAATTACTTGCGAGCACGAAGAACCAGGTTGAACACCGAGTGGTGATTGACATGGTTCATGACACACTGCTTCCCCATTGCTCGTACTTGGACTGGGAAGAAGAGCCATCAGTAATTCAAGTTGCAAACGTTCAACACCTCGGAACACTGCTGATCGGCAAACTTTCCGAACCCCGAATACATGTACTTGATGCAGCGCTTGCCTTGTCACCGACTCCAGCACTTGGTGGATTTCCACGAGAACAAGCTCTCCAACTCATTGCCCAACATGAAGGCATGGATCGCGACAAATACGGTGGTGCCATCGGCTGGTTTGATAGTCGTGGAAATGGTGTTTTTGCTGTTGCTATTCGTTGCGCGCAATTCAATGACGCAAGAACACAGGCACGCCTGTTTGCTGGCGGAGGCATCGTTGCAGACAGCGATCCTGCGGAAGAACTGGCTGAAACACAGGCCAAGCTGCAAGCAATGCTCGCAGCCATTATGCGGCCGTAAATCACTATTTCGTTAACGCCTCGGCTACTGCTGCGTAGAGGGCATTGTGGTGGCCAACATTGAGTCTGCGATCGGTACGCACACCGATAATGGAAGTACCGCTATTCCCGAGTTCTTGACGAAGCTCGTCTGTCGTTGTTGCCCATGCAAATGGAATGCCATGGGTCTTGGCCAGTGATTCAAAATCAGCGCTATGCGGTGTGCCGAAAAGTTGCTCAAATTGCGCCCCATCCAACGATTCCGCCTGAGGCAGGAAGGAGAAGATTCCGCCGCCTTCATTGTCGACAACGATGATCTTCATCTGAACATCACGTCGAGTCAGGTTGAGCAAACCATTGCTGTCGTGCAACATCGCGATATCGCCAATCAGTAGCGCTGTTGGCGCTTTGGACGACAAAGCAACTCCCACGGCAGTTGACACAACTCCATCGATTCCATTTACGCCACGATTACTGAAAACACGAACGCCGTCTCGAGCTGGCGCGAACCATTCCAAATCTCGCACTGGCATGGAAGACGACACCACCAAATTTGATCCAGGCTCCAGCGAATCACTTACCGTTACCGCACACAACGGTTCCGTCAATTGGTTTGACTCTGTGAACTGTGCATCAAGCGCGGTGCGTGCATGGCGTTCACATTGCTTCCACGCACTTATCCACTCTGATTCGGGCTTTGCTTGTGTGCCGCGCGACATTTCCATGAACAGTTCATTGAATGACCCAACAATATGAGTAGTCACGATCTTGTCTGGATCAATAAGGGTTGGTTGCTGAGTGACCGCAATCTGTTCTGCACCGCAACGAGCGAGCCACTGATTCACTACTTTGCTTACTGGTGGGTCGCCAATGCGAATGACCACAGTCGGTTTAAGCGATTCGGCGGTTGGTTGGTTCCTCATCATGACATCGGCACACGTCACCACCGTTGCACCATGGCTGCTTTCAGGTGCGACTCGACAATTGCTTCGTGGGTCTGCGATCACTGGCCAATTCAACTTTGCCGCTAAATCCAGAATGAAGCGCGGCTGGTCTATTCCATTTCCAGCAATAATCAAACCGCGTTCTGCGCGAAGTGCGAGAGACAATTTTTTACGTTCCGATGCAGTTGCTACATCGGCACTCATTCGAACCGGCGAATGTGAATCAACGGAAGGAAGCGCCTCAGCGACACCTACGAGCGGCTCACGGAACGGGAAGTTCACATGACATGGCCCGCGGTTCACTCCAACTGTTGTTGAGAATGCATCGCGTGCAACAGTTCTCCATTTAGATGCTTTTGTATCGTCTGCTACGCCTACGTCAATGAACTTGCGGACAAAGTTTCCATACAAGTTTGTTTGATTAATCGTTTGTGGTGCGCCAACGCCCTGTAGCTCTGGCGGACGATCTGCGGTGCACACCAGCATCGGCACATGCGCATAATTCGCCTCAATGACGGCTGCAAAAAACTGGGCTGCAGCGGTTCCGGATGTGCACAGCAATACGGCAGGCACACCCGATTGCAGACCGATACCTAGTGCTGCAAATGAAGCAGATCGCTCATCGTGAAATACATGGAGTGCGATTTTCGGATTGCTAGACAGCGCAACGGCCATTGGGGTGCTCCGAGAACCTGGAGACACCACGGCATGAGCAACCCCAAGCCTCACCCACTCGTCCACGATCGTTGCGCAAAAGGTCGCAGTGGTTGCAGGAGTTGAGGCCATCCCCTCTATCGTTGCATCTATGCGCATAGAAATCTTCTCCGACGTCATATGTCCATGGTGTTTTATTGGAAAACGGCGTTTTGAGACTGCAATTTCGCGTCTACGCGACCGTGGAGTGGATGTTCAGGTGGATTACTCGTTCCGACCATTCCAGCTAGACCCAACTGCGCCAACCGATTCGCCAACTCCGGCAAAGGACGCATATGCCAAGAAGTTTGGTGGCCCGGAGCGCGCCACCGAGATTCTCGACCACGTCACTTCAGTCGCCGCGCAAGACAACATCACATTCAACATGGACATTGCAGTGCGAGCAAACACATTTCTTGCGCATCGCCTACTGAGTTATGCGCTGAAGAAGCATGGCTCTGTTGTGCAGATTCCCCTCAAGGAACGAATCATGGATGCCTACTTCACTGACGGCAAGAACATCGGCGACATTGATGTTCTTGCGGACTGCGCTGAATCTGCGGGCATTAACCACAACGAAGCACACACATTTCTGTCGAGTGATGAATTCGCTGACGAAGTGCGATCCGAGATTGCAGAAGCCACCGAATATGGAGTGACCGCAGTTCCAACATTCATCATCAACGGCCAGTGGTCAGTACCTGGCGCGCAAGATGTTGAGATGTTTGAGCGCATTATTGAACGGATCCTTGAAAAAGCATGAGCTTGTATACCGCTACCAGTGGAGATGGATCTCGCGAGTTCTGTTTCGTTCATGGGTTTACACAAACTGGAAAATCTTGGGCAACTGCAGCACAAGCAATCGGAGATTCAACAAACACGTTTGTTGATGCACCCGATCATGGTGAATCACAGGGCGTCTCGCTTTCCCTCCAGGAAACTGGTGACGAGCTTGCAGATATCGCTTTTGGCAAAGTCCTCGTTGGTTACAGCATGGGAGCCCGCATGGCTCTACATGCTGCAATTCAGCATCCGTACGCAATGACTGGCTTGGTGCTGGTGAGTGGCACACCCGGAATTGAGGATGACTCCGAACGAGCAGCACGAGTCCAAGCAGATGAAGAACTTGCCTCGCGCATTGAATCGATTGGCACCTCTGCATTTATTCAGGAGTGGATAAAACAGCCACTGTTTGCTAAATCGAAGTTCAGCAATGAGGAACTTCAAGACCGTTCCAGAAATACGCCCACATCGCTAGCAACAAGCTTGCGCAAGTGTGGAACTGGCCAACAAGAACCACTATGGGAGCAACTTCAGGAAATCAACATTCCCGTGTTACTCATTTGTGGTGCACGCGATGAGAAGTTCTCAGAAATTGCGAAACGGATGAATCAACTCATTCCACATTCAACACTGAGAATTCTTGACAAGGCCGGACACAATACCCATCTCGATCAACCAGAAGCATTTGCTCAAGCCGTAAATTGGTGGCTAAAGAGCTAGACCAATTGCAAGAAGCAGACCAATAGCCAATTGCGCCTTGCCGGTTGCACCAAGAACCGGAATCAATTCTCTACCAAGCGCTCCTGCCCTTACAGCCTTTAATGCGGGATAAGCGGCAGCCAGGCCAACTAACGCAATGAGCGCTGAGCGATCTCGCACACCGATAAGCAAAATCAGTAACACCACATACAAGAACATGGCGTAGTACAACTTCCTGGTCATGGCGTCACCCATGCGCACGGCCAAGGTCATCTTGTTTGCAGTGGTGTCACCTGGAATATCGCGAAGATTATTAACCACGAGCAATGCACAGGCAAGCAAACCAACGATGCACGAAGCAATAACCGTTTTGTAATCAATGGTCTGCGTAATCGCATACACCGAGCCCGATGTAGCAACTAATCCAAAGAACACAAACACGAATAGCTCTCCAAAACCGAGATAGCCATATGGTTTTGGACCTCCCGTGTACAACCAACCGGCGGCGATGCACAACACGCCAAGAGGAAGAAGCAGCAATGTTGTTGCAAGTGCAATAAACAACCCGAACACTGCAGCTACACCAAATGCAATGAATGCCGCTGTCTTAACGCTTTTTGCGGGAACTAATCCAGAGCCAACAAGTCTGAGTGGACCAACTCGTTTGGCGTCGGTTCCTTTAATGCCATCTGAGTAATCATTTGCATAGTTGACTCCAACCTGCAAGGCCACGCTGACTACGAGTGCGAACACGCCACACCACCACAACTTTGTGGTTTCCACGTCCTGTGAAATCGCAATACCAAAGGCCACAAACACAGGAACAAAGGCGGCGGGCAATGTTCGCGGACGGGCACCCAGAATCCAGAGTTGCACGCCACTTGGCTGTTTTTCCATCTGTCTAGTGTCGCACTTTTAAGCGCCTACGCTGATGACCGTGAATCGCCTTATTGCATTAGATATGCCGGCAAGTAGCGAATTCACCAACCACGTGCGAAGTTCTTGGGATTCAGGCGATGCGGTATTCCCCATTGACCAGCGCCTACCTCAAGCCGCTAAAGATTCGCTCATCAAGCAGTTCAAACCTTCAGTCGTCATAGATTCATCAGGAACGTCCGTCGAATTCTCTGATTCTGAGCCAACTCAGCACAATGATGCGCTAGTCATTGCCACCAGTGGCACAACAGGCACTCCAAAAGGTGTGGTGCATAACCACGACTCCATTCGCGCACTCCTCAACATGTCCCAACTGCGTTTGCAAACCGATTCATCTACGCATTGGCTGCTGTGCCTCCCCGTCTCCCACGTAGCAGGGTTCAGCATTGTGGCTCGCTCGATCATCTTGGGAAATCCCATCAGCATTCTCTCTAAATTCGACGAGATTGATGTCAAGAACGCTGCACTCGCAGGAGCAACGCATGTCTCTTTGGTACCAACAACATTGCAACGAATTGACCCGACCATGTTCAACACGATTCTGCTTGGTGGTGCAGCAGCGCCTCAGAACCTTCCGAACAACGTTGTGACGACCTACGGCATGACCGAAACTTTTGGTGGAATCGCCTACAACGGCCAGCCTCTTGATGGTGTTGAAGTGCGAATCAACAAGGAATGCATTGAGCTGAAGTCACCTTCACTGTTTCGCGCCTATCGCGGGCTTGATAATGGAGTGGCAACTGGCGGTTGGCACAAAACTGGAGATAGCGGATCTTTTGATCATGATCTCATTCGCGTTTTTGGTCGCCGTGACGACATGATCATTACCGGTGGCGAAAATGTCTGGCCGAATGCAGTTGAAAGGGTCATCTCTACATTCCCTGGCATACAGCATGTTGTCGTGAGTGGGATTGAGGACGAGCAATGGGGCCAACGAGTAGTGGCCTGGATCGTTTCACCGCGCGACGTTGTTCCGACGCTTGAACATATTCGACAGCATGTGAAGACCCAACTGCCATCTTTTTGTGCACCGACAGAAATTCGTGTGGTGAAAGATATCCCCATGACTTCGCTTGGCAAAGTTGACCTTCAAGCCCTAAAGAAGATGAAATAGTAAACGCAATTACATTGCGCCCGAAGCAACTCCTGCTCCACCATCGATTACATAAGTTTCACCAGTTATCCAACTGGCTGCATCCGAAGCCAGAAACGTTGCAAGGTTTGCAATGTCTTGCGGTTCACCCAAACGTTTACGCGGAAGACGTTTGGCGAGCGAATCGCCATAGTTATCCACCAGCATTTGTGCAAAGTCTGTTTTCACCAGACCCGGCGCAATACCCACCACTCGTGTAAGCCCTAACTCGCCAGCCAGTTGCCTAGTTAGATGAATGAGAGCCGCTTTAGTCAGGTTGTATACGCCAAGGCTTCCCTCGGCGCGAAGTCCACCAACTGATGCGATGTTGATAATGACACCCGGATTGTCTTTCATATGCTGCGACCACACTTGCGAACACCAAAACAATGGGCCGCGAAGGTTGACCTGGAATGTCTTATCGAACTGCGACTCACTCACTTCAAGAGTTGGTCCTGAATATGGATTCGTTGCCGCGTTATTAACGAAAATGTCGATCTTGCCAAACTGCTCAAGCGTTGCACTCACGCATTTTTGAGCAAATTCGGTATCGCCCGCATTGCCCGCTATGCACGAAGCTCCACCACCAATGAAAGTGGTAGCTTCACGAAGCGCATCCTCTTTTCGTGAAGTAATCATCACTTGCGCACCAGCATCTGCATACGACTTAGCTATGGCTAAGCCAATTCCACGCGATCCACCGGTGATGAGGGCAACTTTTCCTGCGAGCGAAATGTCCATTCGCCCGACGATAGCCGTTACTGCGTTAGTGCGCTGATGCGAACTTGCTGGATACGACGACCGTCCAATGTCTCGGTACTAATTCGCCATCCATCAAAATCAACCGACTCGCCTTGCACGGGAACGTGGCCCAACATTCCGAAAATGAAACCACCAATGGTGTCATATTCGGATTCAGGCACTTTCAATTCGAGTTCGTCGTTGAGACGAGAAATCGGCATCGACCCAATAACGAGGTAGTCGCCATTAGGCAGAGTTTGCAATGAGAGATCTTCGTCGTCGTGTTCGTCGACGATTTCACCTACGAGTTCTTCCAAGCAATCCTCAAGCGTTGCAAGACCGACGATGATTCCATATTCATCTGCAACCATGACCATGTGGAATTTCTTGGCCTGCATGCTTCGCATCAAGTCGGCTACCAATTTATTCTCTGGCACAACCTCAACCTGTCGAATGAGGCCAGTAATCGGTGAAGCACCATTTCCTTGACGCTCCGCGATAACAAGGTCTTTCACGTACACAATGCCAACGACATCGTCTACATCGTCATCGTCTTTACGCAAAACTGGAAGTCTGCTAAATCCGTCTTCTACGGCTTTATCAAGTGCCTGCGTGATCGTGAGATCACTGTCTATGAACATTGCGTCTGGTCGTGGAACCATGATCTCGCGCACCACAGTGTCGCCAAATTCAATGATTGACTCGATGAGTTCGCGCTCTTCATGCTCAATCACACTCTCCTGAGCGGCAGCTTCCACTATCCCCAAGAACTCTTGCTCTCCAATGAATGGCCCTTGCTTCAGACCTTCACCTTTCACAATGACGTTGGTGAGTTTGATTAACACTGTCGACGCAGCTCGTAATGGCCAAAAACGCACAAGCAACGAAATTGGGCGCGCCGTTGATGTTGCTCCGCGCACAGGATTGAGCACCGCGTATGTCTTCGGCACTGCTTCCGCGAGAACGAAGAACAACAGAACGTTGATCACCACACCGATAGCTACTCCGGCGGCGCCAAACAAACGGCCCGCAACGACACCCATGAGGGTGGCCTGCACGGTCTGAAAGATATTCACCGTGAGCAACAATGGGTTTACCCACAATGTTGGTTCCGCCGCGAGTCGCACCAACGCTTTGCCTGACTTTGCACCCTTTTCTGCAAGCGCTGCAGCACGTGGCTTTGTCATTTGAGACAAACTCATTTCAGCAAGCGAAAGGAAAATGAGGACTACAAGAATGAGCCCGATGCCGGCAAGCATCCAATAGTCAATTGCCGTAGGCGTCTGGGCAAACATCATTTCTGCTCTATCTCCTGAATATGTCGGAATTGTTCTGGCGCAGCATGGCCCCAGTGAAATGCTTCTAGGTGCTTTCGCTCTCGCGCATGCATCGCGGCTTCTGCTTCAGGGTTGTCGTGATCATTTCCCAGAACATGAAGTATGCCATGAACAAGCAGTAGCGCTAGTTCATCATCAACCGTGCCGGCGTGACGCGGAGCTTGCTCAATAGCCACGCTTGGACAGATAACCACATCGCCCAACAACAGGGGCAAGTCTGAGACATCGAGCGGTGAAGGCTCAGGTGTTTTCGACATCGCCCCAGGACCGGGTGAGCGTGTTGCCTCTACTGCATCAAGAGGAAATGACAACACATCGGTTGCATACGACTTGCCCATGTACTGTGCATTCAATTCAGTCATGGTTGACGCATCAATGAACATCACGGTCATTTCTGTTAGACCCTTCACGCCTTCAGCGCGCAGAACATCGAGTGCAAGGTTTTGCCAGCGAGCAAGATCAATCTCGAGATCTTGCTGTTCATCTGCCATGAACACTTCTGGTTCCCCGTCGCCACCAACGCGACGAGGTTTAGAAACACCCGGTCGCGATTCAGCCATGGTTCGGTGTTTGCTTTTCGTATGCAGCAACAATGTCGGCCACGATGCGATGTCGAACGACATCGGTTGCATCAAGGTGGACAAAAGTTAAATCTTTGATGCCAGTGAGCACACGCTCGACCCCAAGCAAACCACTGCGTCCGTCTGGCACGTCAACCTGAGTGGTGTCGCCAGTAACAACAACTTTTGAGCCAAAACCAATACGCGTGAGGAACATTTTCATTTGCTCTGGCGTGGTGTTTTGTGCTTCATCCAAGATAACGAAACTGTTGTTCAACGTACGACCACGCATAAACGCAAGAGGTGCTACTTCAACAATCTGTTTCTCAAGATAAGTCTTTGCTGTTTCTGCACCGACCATGTCGTGCAATGCGTCATAAAGCGGACGCAAATACGGATCGATCTTCGCGGTGAGGTCACCAGGCAAGAAACCAAGACGCTCGCCCGCCTCCACAGCTGGTCGAGTCAAGATGATGCGTTGTACGCGCTTTGTGTTCAAAGCAAGAACGGCCATTGCAACTGCAAGCCAGCTCTTCCCGGTACCCGCTGGCCCAATGCCAAACGTAATGACGTTGTCCCTGATGGCTTCAATGTATTTGCGCTGACCAGAAGTCTTGGCGCGGACGTTCTTGCCACTGCTCGTGCGCAGAATGTCCTCGGTGAGAATGAGGCTTGGCTTTTCGTTCGCCTGAACCATCACGATTGACCGTGAAAGAACCGATCGATCAAGAGATTCACCGCGCTGCAGCAATGCGGTGAGTTCCTCAAATAAGCGGGATACGACATCGGATTGTGGCCCAGAAATTGACACTTCGTTTCCGCGAACACGGATAGCGACATCTTCAAATTCGCCTTCAATGAACCTCAGGTGCTCATCTCGCTCGCCGAGGAGTCCGCTCATCAGATGTGCGCCGGGCACAACAAACGTGACTGCCATATCGCCCCCAAATCTAGCGGGGTTTACTGACTAAAGAACTAAGTCTGATAACGAGTTCGGTGCTTGTTCTTTGACTTCCTGAACCTCAACCTGTGATGGCGAGAAATCAAGTGCGTAGTACCTCTGAACAGTAAGAGGCACCAAACGAGCACCGCCTACTTGTCGAGCCATTCGATGCATCAACTCGGCTGCCCCACCCAATTCGTTGGGCTGATTCGACTCCGGCATGTCAAACACCAACAGCGATCCTTCGCGAGCTTCAACCGCCATGGCCTGCCGTGCCATGAACATGCTGACTCCCTTGGTGACATACGAAGGGTCGACAACCGCCCAAACCACGTAATGCACCTTGTTAGTGGCAAATTGCTGAGGGTAATTCTTCTTGAAATAGTGCTCGCTCAACCAACGAGTGCGGCGAACATCTGTGGCAATCATGGTCATTGCAACTGGCATGTTGTCTTCCCACACCACCCATGCACGATTCGTCGTGTCTGATAACTGATCGTTGAACTCCAAGCGATCCAGCATTTCGTGTGTGACTGCTTCTTCGGCTGTTCGCGCATAGGCGCGGGAGTACAGCGTCCACAACTGGTCCTTAAGTACCGAATCGGTAACTGGAGAGTGGCGGGTAACGAACATTTTTGGGGAACTCCAAACAGACCGCAATCGCGGTTTAGGGTTCTCCGCCCTGCAACCAAAATACCCCATCCTCAGTAGGTGAAAAGGGATGCTGTACCGTTTGCCAAGTGAATTCTGCGCCTATTTCACGCCTTTCTTGGGGCTTAACCGGCGTTGGCTTAGCCCTGTCGGTTGCCGTTGCAACAAGTGATTCTCAGAACTTCAGCGATGCCGTATACCTCATTGCCACTATCCAGGTAATGGTGTTTCTCGCTATCTCCGCAAAATTCAATAAACCCGACAAACTGTTATGGCCGGCCCTGTTCGTTATTGCGGTGGCCTCTTCTACTGCGCAGCTTTTTGACGGCCAATTCACCAATGTGAATATGCAAGCAATTCCCGAGTCCTTGTTCTTACTTGTGCAAGTGACCTTGGCACTCGGACTGCTGCTCATCATTCGTCGTCGTATCGGCAATGATCCAATGAGCGTTCTGGGCGACGGTCTCATTGTTGCGCTTGGTGCCTGGTTTCTTATTTGGGTTGTTTTTCTTCAGCCAACATTCAACGAAAGTACGACAGTACTTCTAAACACTGGAATTCAAGGAGCAACTCTTGCCATCAGTGCGATTGTTCTCTTCTCGCTAGCAACGTTGTTGTTTGGGGACGCGGCTCGCACTCCCTCGGTTTGGCTTATTGCATTTGCCATCACATTCACACTCGTCGGAGATTTCTTGTATGCAGCAAATGATTCAGGTCGATTCCAAATTGATACTGAATACATCAACGCCTCATATGTGTTTTGTTTATTTCTTTGCTCTGCCGCTTTCGTGCACAACAGCATTTCAACAATCACTGAACATGGTGCGGCCCGTACCCAGCGTCCATTACTTGGCCGACTAATCACCACTACCGCAGCACTCACCATTCCCGTAGTTGTTCTTGCACTTACCGAAGCAGCAGATCAGACCGACCGAATCGTTCGCGCCATATCGGTTTTCGTGCTCTCCATTGCAGTTACCGCCCGTGTCATTCACGCGGTACGAGCAAACGCAAAGACTCAGCGGTCGCTCATCCATTCAGCCCAGACCGATGCACTCACCGGTTTACCGAACCGCAGCCTCATGCTTACTCACGTCAACGCTGCACTCGAGTTTGCCGAGCAAGATCAGCGTCACCCATCGGTGTTGTTCATTGACGTTGATCGATTCAAGAACATCAACGACTCGCTTGGGCATCAAGCGGGAGACAACGTACTGATTGCAGTTGCACAGCGTCTGAAAAACGCTCTTCCTGACCGGTGCGTAGTTGGTCGAATTTCGGGTGACGAATTCGTTATTTTGGACCCAGGCACACGTGGTGCAAGTGACGCGATGATCGTTGCTGACAAGATTCTGGAGAGTTTCAACGAGCCGCTTTCGCTCCGTCAAGGTGACGTGTTCGTGTCGACCAGCATTGGAGTAGCAACTTTTCAAAAGCACATTTCTTCCGGTGCAGATGATCTTCTGCGTCATGCAGACACTGCGATGTATCGAGCGAAGGATGCTGGCCGAAACTGTGTTGCAATCTTTGATGAGTCAATGCTTGAACGCGTCACACAGCGTCTGGCAGTTGAAACTGCTTTGTACCGTGCACTTGAGCGCCGCGAGTTGCGTTTGGTTCACCAACCAATTGTCGACATTGAACTTGGCGATGTTGTTGGCTTTGAGGCTCTTATGCGTTGGACACGCGACGACGGCAGCATCATTTCGCCAGCAGAATTCATACCAATTGCCGAAGAAACAGGAACCATCATTCCAATTGGTGCTTGGGCCTTACTCGAAGCACTTACACACTTGCGCGGCTGGATAAACGAAGGCGTATGCAGTCGCGAAGCCACAATGTCGGTAAACGTGAGTCCACGCCAATTGCACGACCCGAATTTTGTTCCAGTTGTTCATGAGGCACTTCTCCGTTCACATATCGCACCGGACCAGCTGTGGCTTGAAATCACCGAAGGCGTGATGATCGCGCAACCCGAGCAAGCACTTGATGCATTGAACAAATTATGCGCACTTGGTGTTCGTGTGGCCATTGACGATTTTGGAACTGGATATTCATCACTTTCACTGTTGCAAAAGTTCCCGATTCAACGCTTAAAGATTGACCGCTCTTTTGTAAATGGCGTTGCAGATGACTTAAGTGCGCGATCACTCGTGCGCACCATCATCGCCATGGGCGATTCACTTGGTTTAGACATGGTTGCAGAAGGAGTTGAAAGCGTTCGTCAGCTTCAAGCACTAGCCGAATTGCGTTGCGCAAAGGCACAGGGCTACCTCATTAGTCATCCGGTAGCATCGGAGTCGATGGGCGCAACAGTTGCTTCACTCACCCAATTTGGCGAGTGGGCAAAGCTTCGCGGCCGCAGTCCGCGCTAGCTATTACTTCTTCGGCGGACGCGGTACGAAACTGCTGGTACGTCGCTTGTATTCGTCGTAACCAGGACGACGCTTCGACATCGAACGCTCCAACATCGGAACCCCTGAAACACGAACCAGGAAGAAGTTCATTAACAAACTTCCAAAGAGTCCGATCCAACCAAAACTTGCGCCGAGTGCAACAATGCCAATGCCCCACCACACGCAGGTATCACCGAAATAATTCGGGTGTCGTGTGTACTTCCACAAACCTGTTTGCATCACTTGGCCAGCATTCTGCGGATCGCGCTTGAATTGCGCAAGCTGCCAATCTCCGACTGCTTCAAAGAAGATTCCTAGAGCAAATAAACCAATGCCCAAATAACTGACAATCGACAATGAAGTACTTGCATCGGACAAAGCAATTTGCACTGGCAGCGATACCACCATCATGATTGCGCCTTGCAACATGAACACGGTGAACAAGCTGATGATCGGGAAACGCGTTCCGTAATGCTTACGCATCGCTACATAGCGAAAATCCTCTGGTTTACCGTGGTTACGAATACCCAGATAGATCGATAGTCGTAATCCCCAAAGCGAAACCAGCGCCAGAACCACGTTGCCTAGGACGGAAACTTGATCGGCATTGATCGCACTCGCCCACGCCACAATGACAAAACCCAAACCCCAAAAAATGTCGACTATCGATGCATTCTTTTTCAACACGCTGAGGACCCACAGCAGGAACATGCTGACAACAATGACAACTACTGAGTTAATCAACGTATCTAAAATCATGAGCGCAGGCTAGTTCAGAGGAACCACTTGGTCGCATCGTAATGAGGCTCAAGGTTGGTGAACAGTTTTTCGTTCTTGCACAACTGTGGAGTTTCTCCAAGCATCTGTGGCTTTCCGTCCTTAAAGGTCCACTCACCGCGTTGCGAGGTTTCTCCCCGCACATAACTTGAAATTGCAAAGGCACGCTCATGAATTGACTCATTCGGCAACGAACCGTGCACGGTCATCAGGCCCCACACAACGAGGTCTCCTGGTTCAAGCACTACATCCATTACTCGCGATGGATCTATGCCCACCTGCACCAATTCATCGTCTTGCGTGAGACCCTTCATAATTTGGCCATCGCCATTGTCAGAAAGGCCGAGGTAGCCCATGGTGTGGCTGCGAGGAACAATCTTGAGGCAACCGTTTTCCGGTGTTGCTCGGTCTATAGCTAAGCCCATGGTGACGGTGTCTCGAACGACATCTTCATAAGACTCGCGGCTTTCACGGAATCGCAAATCCTGGTGAAATCGGTATCCGGTTAGACGAGCTCCTGGTGGCTTCCAGTGAATCTGTTGCGTCACCTGTTTGACATTGTTACCAATCAATGGCTCAAGCAGCTGCAGGTACCGAGGGTTGCTACGGAACTTGTCAAAGTATGCGTCAGCCCACGCGAACCAATACGCCTGAATGACAAACCGCTTCCCAAAGTGCTCCTCAGGCAAGATTTCGTACGTCAGGTTTCCATGGCGATACGTAACCGGATGCTCTAGTGCAATCTCACGCAACTCGGCCGCCTTCTTCTGCAATTCAGCCAGTTCATCTTCAGGAAGGAAGTTATGAACAATCGCATAACCCTCATCGTGAAACTGTTCGATTGCAACTTCAATTTGCTGCTTACTCAACATCAGTTCACCTGCTTTGTGTAGCCGTCCCAATATGGGGCTCGGAGTTTAAACTTTTGCAACTTTCCAGTTGCTGTGCGTGCAAGCTCTGATCGAAACTCTACTTTCTTCGGGCATTTGTACGCAGCAATCTTGGTACGACAATACGAAATCAGTTCATCCTCTGAAAGAGTCGAGCCTGGAGATATCACTACTAGTGCCAGAACTAGTTCTCCCCACTTGTCATCGGGAATTCCAATAACAGCGACTTCGGTTACGTCTGGATGTGAAAACAATGCATCTTCAACTTCAATTGAACTGACATTCTCTCCACCAGAAATAATGACGTCTTTCTTGCGGTCACTGATGGTCAGCGCATGGCCTTCCCCAATACTTCCGCCGTCACCGGTATGAAAGAAGCCATTCACGATCGCTTTCGCTGTCTCCTCGGGCTGGTTCCAGTATCCGTCCATCACGGTGTTGCTGCGCGCCAACACTTCGCCGTCAGCACTCGTTGCCATCTCGGTTCCAATCGTTGGAAACCCTGCAGCACTGAGCACAACTGAACGCTCAGCGGACGTTAAGTGGTCCGTTTCAAAGCGAGGACGATTGAGCGTCAACACAGGAGACGTTTCGGTAAGCCCGTACAGCTGGTTGAACTGCCATCCGAGTTCTGTCTCCACTCGTTCAATGGTCTTTGATGGCGGTGGAGCTCCTGCGACAACCATACGGACTGTTCCTTTTCCTGGAACACCGGAATCAAATTGTGAGGAGGCATCAATAATGGCGTTTGCCACTGCTGGAGCACCGCACAGCAGAGTGACACCGTGCTTATCTACACGTCGGAGAATTTCTGCTCCATCAACTTTGCGTATCACCACATGGGTGCCACCCATTGCAGTTACTGCGTACACCATTCCCCAACCGTTGCAATGGAACTGCGGCAACGTATGCAAGTACACATCGCGATCATTCACTCCCATATGCCAACCAAAGGTTGCCGAGTTCAACCATATGTTGCGATGAGTAAGTTGAACGCCCTTTGGTCGGGCTGTTGTTCCGCTGGTGTAGTTGATGGTCGCTGTTGCATCTTCGTCAGGTGTCCACGGTTGTGGTTCTGATGAGTAGTCATATAACAACTCGTCGCTCTCTGCTCCAATGACGAATCGATGTTTCGCGGAAACATTCTTTAGCGAATCTTCCAGTTCTGGATCAACAATGAGCACATCTGCGCCGCAGTGATGAACGATGTATGCAACTTCTTCAGCAGACAATCGGAAGTTAATCGGAGTGAGGATTCGTCCGTAGGCGCTTATGCCAAAGAAGCTGGTGAGGAGCCGCGCGGAGTTCTGACTGACAATCGCAACGCGTGCGCCTTGCGGAACTCCCAATTTGTCCAGAGCGGCTGCTTGCGCGCGGGCCCGTCGTGCCATTTCTGCATATGTTTGTGTTCCCCATGACTCAGCAGGTTGATCTGGCTCATCAATAAATGCAGTGCGGTGACCGTACACCTGTTCAGCACGGCGCAAGTGATCAACAACCGTTAACGGCACCTTCATTACGACCCCCCGGCTCGCGTGAAACGACTGCAGTTACAATAATCGCGTGGCCGAAAAACGGAAGAAACAGATCACCCTCGCTGACGCTTACAACCTGATGACCCCTGAGGACAGCCGCGAGCTGTACTCCCAGTGGGCACCCACATACGACAAAACTTTTATTGAAGACACAAAGTACGTCTATCCCGCCAAAATCGCAGAAGTTCTTGCCAAGCACATGCCGGCTGATCGTTCTTTCTCCGTCATCGACATTGGATGCGGAACTGGCGCCGTAGGTGAAGAGATCGCAAAGATTCGGCCACTCAGCGTTATTGAGGGCGTAGATATCTCACCCGAGATGCTTGCAGTAGCGGCCTCAAAAGTTCGCGCTGATGGCTCCAAGTTGTACGAAGACCTGCACGAAGCGGACCTCACGTCGACTATTTACTTTGCAAATAACTACTTCGACTTTTTTGTCAGCGCAGGTGCATTCACCATTGGCCACTTAGGCGCATACGAACTAATTGATGCAATCTGTGTTTGTCGTTCTGGCGCAACCATTGTTGCTGGTGTGAACAAGCAGCATTGGGAAGACAACGACTTTGGTTCTGCGATCACCGAGGCAATTAACAGCAAAACGATTACTAAACCCAAGTACGAAGAAGTTGACATCTACGCCGAGGGCAGCGCGCACTTTGGCGACAAAGCTCGCGTAGTGATCTTTAAGAAGAACTAGGACTTCTTCTTTTCTGCCTTCTTTGCGCGCTTTTCTTTAAGCGTCAACTTCGCTTCTTTTTTTTGGTTGCTGTTCTTATTCTGTTCTTTGTTTGCCATTATGGCTCCTTTGACAACTACAACCTAGTACTAACGGTGCTTCAGACGTAGCGATTGCCAGGAACCGTCGGCCGTCCAACCACCATCAACCGGCAATGAGACTCCATTGATGAATCCAGATTTTGATGAATCGCAGAGAAATGCAATTGCCTGCGCGATGTCGTCTGGCTTGGCAAACCTGCCCATTGGCACATGTTCCATAATGTCGGCGTCGCTGTAGCTGCCACCCGCTTGATCCTTATGGTCCATTTCTGTTTTTACCCAACCTGGACACACCGCATTCACAGTCACACCTTTGCGTGCCAGCTCCAAAGCCAAGCTTCGTGTTAAGCCAATGACACCATGCTTTGCAGCAGCGTAGGCGGACACATACGCATAGCCTTTCAAGCCGGCCGTGCTGGCAATGTTGACGATTCGTGCCGCTTGTCCCTTTGCGCCTTGCGCCAAAAGATCGGGCAATGCCGCCTGAATGCATAAATAGGTGCCGGTTAAATTCACACTCAACATCTGTTGCCAAAGCTGCAAATCTGTTTTGGCAAAAGGCTGACTGAGCGCTTGCCCTGCGTTGTTGACCAATACTGTTACAGGGCCTAAAGCCTTTAGATTGGACTGATAGGCAGACAGCACCGAGTCGGCATCACTCACGTCCATGACACTCAGGTTCAAGCGAACATCTGGACAAGCTTTGCGCAATTCAGCCGCTTGCATTTCCAAGGTTTGCAGATGGCGCCCCGACAAACTCAGTGCTGCCCCCTCACGCGCAAAGGCCTGCGCAATGGCTGCACCAATGCCACGTCCTGCACCTGTGATCCAAACGTGCCTCATCAATTTTCTCCTTTGGCAGCGGCTGGCGAAGCGCTCACAGCAGCCATGGCAGCAGCACGTTCAAAGTTGCTTTCCATTTGGCGTTTGCCCGACACATACGCTTTGTGCCAGTGCAAGTCGGTATAACCAATGCGCGCCGCCTCTTGCATTGTCCAAGAGGGATTGGCCAGGTGGGGTCGCGCCACAGCACACAAGTCAGCACGACCTGCTGCAATGATGCTGTTCACATGGTCCGCTTCTGAAATTGCCCCTACCGCAATGGTGCGCACACCTGCTTCGTTGCGAATGCGATCGGCAAATGGCGTTTGGAACATGCGGCCATACACAGGTTTTTCGCGCTTATCCACTTGCCCAGACGAGCAGTCGACAAAGTCAACGCCAGCCGCTTTGAATTGTTTGGCAATGTCGATGGCATCGTCTGGCGTAATGCCGCCTTCCACCCAATCATGCGCAGAGATTCGGACAGACATTGGCTTGTCTTGCGGCCACACTTTGCGCAGTGCTGTAAACACGGCCAGCGGAAAGCGCAATCGATTCTCTAAGGAGCCACCATATTTGTCCGCTCACAGGTTGGTCAACGGTGAAATAAAGCTGGA